>CAYREN010000128.1:0-11326 GCA_964423255.1 uncultured Roseivirgaceae bacterium
CGTTCTTTAGGTTGAAATGCATCTATTCTCATCGCACCAAAAAAATGTCCAATGCCCTCTCCAGGCATATTTTCTGAAACAGGAAGAAAACTTACAAATGGAGGCACCCAAGGACCGTAACTTGCTCCTGACAATACACCTGAGAAGATATCAACAATTGAGCCAAGACAATACCCTTTGTGGCTACCGTGTATTCTATCACCTCCAAGAGGTAGAAGCGCTCCGCCATTTTTTAATTCAGATGGATTAAGAGATGGATTTCCATCTTTATCCTGAATCCAACCTACTGGTGCCATTTCTTTTTTTCTATCGAGTATTTCCAATTTACCATTTGCAACCGTAGTAGTGGCAAAGTCTGCGACAAAGTCAGGTTCTTTTCCTGCAGGGATGGCAACCGCAATTGGGTTGGTACCTAATAATCTTTCTTTTGACCATGTTGGAGCAACGAGCGGACTTGCATTTGTCATACTAATTCCTATCATGTCTTCATTTAAAGCTAGCATTGAATGATATCCTGCAATACCAAAATGGTTTGAATTTTTGACTGATACCCAACCAGTCCCAACATTCTGAGCTTTTTTAATTGCGATATTCATGCTTGCCGGACCAACTACCAACCCTAAACCTGCATCTCCATCAACAACAGCAGTGCTTGGAGTTTCATGAATAATTTTGATTTTAGGATTAGCATTAATTCTCTTAGATTCCCAGAGACGGACATATCCTGAAAGACGTGCAACACCGTGCGAGTCAACACCCCTTAGGTCAGCTGAAACAAGGGCTTTCGAAGCAGTATCTGCATGATTTTTAGGGCATCCTATTTTTATAAAGACTTGAAAGGCAAATTTCCTAAGTTGCTTATATGTGTACATTAGTAATTCCTATTTTTAAGTAAAGCAAAAATAGTAAAAAACATAAATACTTAATGGATTATAGAGGAAGGTTATTGGATTAGAAATCTAGCTTCCAGAAGCAGAATGGCTATCTTGTTGAATCAATTCTTCTTGTATAGTAGAAATCATGCCTTCTTTCAATGAATGAGCTGAAACTCTAATTTGCTTTATTTGGAAACTTTTGATAATAAAGTTAACGATGAATGCTGCTACCACTATCATATCAACTCTGAGTTCTTGCATGCCAGGTATCTCTAATCTATCCTTTTTATTTAATGAAACGACTCGTTGAAATGATTTATTAAACCCATCTATTGTAAGAGGTAATTCAGTCTCACCACCTGAGATAAAAAGATTTATATCATGTTGATGCATTTCACTCAGCGTATCGAATGCTCCTGATGAACCAATTAAACAATTGGGCTTATAGATTTCAATTTGTTTTTTTAACAGACTTAATTTATCAGATAAAAAAGTATTTAATTTTTCAATTTCACTTATGGGAATAGGGTCAATTTTATGAAACCAATCTAATAAACGTTGAGCTCCGATATCAAAACTTTTTTTCCAAAATATCTTATCTCTATTGCAAATAATAAATTCTACACTTCCCCCACCGATATCCATTATTAGTGAAGGATTACCACCAATGTCAAGAGCTTTTTTTACTCCATTATAAATAAATTCAGCTTCTATATTTCCAGTTATAATTGTTATTTGAAACCTCGTTTTATTTTCAAGTATTACTTTGAATTCTTGGCCATTACTGGCTGTACGAAAAGCACTAGTAGCATAACCATAAATTTTTGAAATACCTTCACTATCAATAATATTCCTATAAATCTCAAGAGCTATAATTGCACGTTGTTGAGCTTTTTTAGTAATAATTCCTTGATTTATCCCATCCTTACCTAATTTAACAGCTATTTTTTCATTACGATATATATAATAAGCACTTGTAGTAACTTTCACAAGTAGTAAATTGAATGTGTTAGTTCCTAAATCTAATACTGCTACTTTTTTCGCTACCATTGTCTTCCAAAATTCAATCGGCAATGTAATAAGAGGTAATTCATTGTTCAAACAATTTATGATTCATTTGGTATTTTGGTAACCTTAAAAAGCGAGTTAGAAATATTATATTAATGGAGAAAGTTATTGTTGATTTAATTATAATTAATCTTTTTAAATGAGAATTGAATATTTATATTTAAAATTTGTAAAGGTGGCTTACTTGATAAAAAGTATATATTATTAAACAGGAGTGATTATATCAATATTGAATAATTTTAATGCGATTATTTAAGTAATAATTTCATACTATTATTTAGAACAATTAATGAGCATTTCTGTAATGCCCAGATGGCGAAATTGGTAGACGCGCTGGTTTCAGGGACCAGTGTCCGCAAGGACGTGCAGGTTCGAATCCTGTTCTGGGTACAAAACATTAATATTTTATTGATAATAAAAAAATATAAACTAAAGCCCAATTTTATTTTACTACCATATTTTTGAAGATGGAAATTAAGGATAGAATAAAATTCAGTGACTACCGATACTTAAAAACATATTGATAAATCATTTATTTATTAAATGCTGTACTTTTAATTCTTAAGAATTGCTTGATCTTTTTCTTTGTGACCCTTTACCAAATCATTTACAGTTTCTGAAACACTTTTCTTTGTAGCTTCAATTGTTTCTTCAGCAAAACTGTGCAATTCATGATTAATTTTGTTTGCTGTGTCAGTAATTTTTTTTCGAGTTCCTTTTCCGCTGTCTGGGGCCACTAACATACCAACGATCAAACCTCCAATAGCTCCAATAAACATTCCACCAAGAATTTTAAAAACATCATTTTTCATAGCTGTATAAAATTAAATTGAACCTTCGTATAGTTTTTATATACGTTATATTGTTGCATTTGATTTCATTCTTTTAATTATTTCAAATTAATTTTCTCATTCAAGCAATTATTATTTCAGTAGAACAATTATTTAATGTGAACCTGAAAAAGAATCGCTTGGATCTTATACTAACGGTTTCAGAAATTTAAAAAATTAGGCTTACCAAAATTATATAATAAAGTCACAAAAAAGGTATTGATAAGCATATGCTTAGTAGGTTATTGTTGGAAATATTAGAATTTACTCCAATACAAAAAATGAAGTAGTATTAATTTTTTATATATGATGTGAGTCATAAAGTGCCCTGATGTTAGTAGATATATTTGAGAAAAATTATTAGCTAGACATATAATGATTGAAAATAGGGTATTGGACGTAAGAGAGATTGACAAGAGTTTTAGAAAAAAAATAATTTTGAATCTCTTCAGTGACCTTAAAGATGGGCAAAAGCTCATTCTTATCAGCGACCATAGTTTGGCCCCACTTCATAAACTCTTTCAAAAGCAAAAACACGGATTTTTTGAATGGAAGGACATTAAAAACGGTCCTGATATTTGGAGAATTTCTATCTTAAAAGCAAATGAGCTAAACCTTACAATCAATGATATACTAAAACGTTACCCAATGTCCATTCGTATTTTGGAAAATAGGTCTATATCGTATTTTAATTTGGGGAATGAAAAGTTTGGTGAAATATCTCCTGATGCAAAAGAAATTTATGCAGAAATTAAACAATCATATCAACCCTTAATTAATCCACTGAGAACTGATCGTTGGCCCATAACATTTACAGTTGATTATATCATTAACAATCACCATACATTTATTAGAGAAAAAGTACCTGAATTGGATAGCTTAATTGATCATCTTGTAGAAGCACATGCAGCAACTCATCCTCAGTTACCCATGATAAAAGAACGTTTCTCAGAATTTAGAGAAGAATTGAATGACCACCTTGTGGATGAAGAAAACATCGTGTTTCCTTCATATAAAAAATTAGATGTTGGGTTAAAGGTTGGTAAAGAAATTAATATTAACAAATTTGAAGATGCAATTAATTGGATGCAAGAGGATCATATCCTTACAGGAACTTCATTAAAGTCATTACGTAATTTTTGTAATAATTATATTGCTCAACCTGACAGTAGTCCTGGTTTTAAAATTCTTTATGAAGAGCTAAAAAAATTCGAATATGACATGCACTTTCATATGTACCTAGAAAATAATGTTTTATTTACGAAAGTTGTGAAAGCATTGAAAAGATTGAAAAATATTAATTAAAACTTATTTTGATTTTACCTCATTCAAGATAAAGCCAAAGGCAATATTTTTTTATACCGTAATAGAATCAAATTGCTGTATTTGTTTATGCCCCAAAGTATACTTTGGCAATGATTCATATTTTAGTCATTAGTTTTATTGTATATCGCATATAATATTACCATAATAACAATTCTTATTCATTATTGTAAGATCAAATTTTTCCTGATAGTGATCACATATTGTATAATTGTTTTCACATAGATATGTAGGCATTTCTAAAAAAATGATTAATATTTGGAAACGAGAATGTTGAAATGAAAATCCATGATTATAACCAGGGAAATACTGGCTGAGAATAGAGCAAATTTTTTTGAAGTTAAGAAGGATGAATACATTTTTTTGGAAGATGAATCTGCATCGTTCTATTTTCAAGTAATGAGTGGTACTGTAAAAATGTCTAGCTATAGTGAAAATGGACAGGAATTTATTCAGGGGATATTTAAGTCTGGGCAGAGTTTTGGTGAACCAGCCTTATTTGGTGAATTTGCTTACCCAAATAATGCGATTGCAACAGAAAAATCTGAGATTTGTAAATTGCCCAAGGATGCATTTTTTGAATTGTTAAAGAACAATTTTGACATTCACTGGAAATTTAATTCGTTATTGTCGAACAGACTGCGGTATAAATCAATCCTGCTCAAAGAAATATCATCATATTACCCAGATCATGTGATCATGACACTTCTTAAGTACTTAAGAGACCATGCTGATGAAAAAGATAGATCTCCTTTTTATGTTCCATTTACCAGACAACATTTGGCTGATATGACAGGCCTTCGTGTTGAGACAGTAATTCGAACAGTGAAGAAACTTCACAAAAGTGGTAAACTTGAAATCAAGCAACATAAAATTTATTTGAAGTAAAAAGTTTTGAAGAAGAACCTTGAGCTATAAATCAACTATATTCTATTATTTGATTTTATAATAGCCTTTGTACCAATTGACAAATGATTTTATCCCGTCTTCTATTTTAGTATCCGGTTTAAAGCCTACTTCTGCCATCAGATGATCAACATTTGCAAAGGTTTCTACCACATCACCCTGTTGCAATGGCAATAAATTTTTATTTGCTTTTTTACCAAGAGCATTTTCTATTGATTCGATAAAATAGTTCAATTCAATTGGTTGATTATTTCCAATATTAAACACCTTATATGGAGCATTGCTACTTGAAGGATCAGGATTCAGAGCATCCCAAGTTGTATTGGATTTTGGTATATGTTTTATCAACCTGTAAACTCCTTCTACAATATCATCGACATATGTAAAATCCCTTTTCATTTGCCCATAGTTATAAACATCAATGGGTCTATTTTCCAAAATTGCTTTTGTAAAAAGAAATAATGCCATGTCAGGTCTTCCCCAGGGTCCATATACAGTAAAAAATCTTAATCCCGTAGTCGGAATATTATATAAATGAGAATATGTATGAGCCATTAACTCATTGGCTTTTTTTGTAGCTGCGTACAAAGACACAGGATGGTCAACGTTATTTTCGACAGAAAAAGGTATGTTTTTATTGGCTCCATAAACAGAGCTTGACGATGCATAAATCAGATGTTTGACATCATAATGCCTGCAACCCTCAAGAATGTTAAGAAATCCTTCTATGTTACTACTGGTGTAAGTGTGAGGATTAGTAATCGAATATCGTACGCCGGCTTGCGCAGCAAGGTTTACAACATAAGTGGGGTTTTCATTTTCAAAAACCTTATTGACTTCCTCACGATTTTCCAGGGAAATATTGTGAAGATTGAACTTCTCGAATTTCTGTAAAATTCCAAGACGATCCTTTTTGAGATTCACATCATAGTAGTCGTTGAGATTGTCAACACCAACAACTTCCCATCCTTCTTTGAGCAGTCGATTTGACAAATGAAATCCTATGAATCCTGCGGCACCTGTTACTATAATTTTGTTCAAAATATTATTGTTATGGCTTGAAAATCAGGCGCAAATTAAGCATTAGAACAGAATTAGCTTGTTATAACATTATTTATTTTTTAAATAAACTTACATTTGTAATTACATGATTTTAAGCGAAATATGGATCTTGGTGAAGAAAGAAATACTCATAGAATTGAGGATGAAGTATGCACTCAGTGGCATGATGCTCTATCTGGTGAGTTCAATTTTTTTGGGTTATATCACTTTTAGTTTGGGGAGAGCTCCCATAAATACACCAACCTGGAATGTGTTGTTTTGGATCATCATGCTTTTCGTTGCTACAAATTCCATTGCGAAGAGTTTTATTCAAGAAAGCAAAGAACAGCAGCTTTATTACTATTCCATAGCCAACCCTCAGTCTATTATCATTGCAAAAATATTATTTAACAGCTTGTTGATGTCTTTTTTGGTATTGGCAGGTTTTGTAATTTATATCATTTTATTGGGAAACCCTGTCGAAGACCTTTCCTTGTATATCTTTAATCTTATTCTTGGAGCCATTGGATTTTCTTCCTCATTTACCATGATTTCCAGTATTGCTTCAAAAGCGTCAAATAGTGGAACGCTCATGGCTATTTTGGGTTTCCCGATTATTATTCCGATGCTTTTATTACTTATAAAGATTTCAAAAAATGCTATAGAAGGCCTTGACAGGGTCACAGTTTATGATGAGGTAATCACTTTGTCGTCTATAATTATCATTTCTATTACCACATCAATCATATTGTTTCCGTACCTTTGGAGATCAAATTAAATCATAAATCAATATTAAGTGCCAACGTCGTTCTTCATTAAAAATAACTGGTGGAAAATACTCGGAATCGTACTGATTTTCTATGTATTGATCTATGGACTTTTGATGGAAGTGCCTCGTTTGGCGATACTGAATGAGACAATTAGAAACTTATTTTTCCATGTGGCTATTTGGTTTTCCATGTTCATTCTTCTTATCGTATCTATGATTTATTCTATAAAATACCTTAAATCATCAGATATAAAATCAGATTCCATAGCTGGAGAATTTGCCACAATAGGAATTGTTTTTGGGATCTTGGGAGTTATTACCGGATCAATTTGGGCGAAATTTACCTGGGGAGATTGGTGGGTAAATGATCCAAAACTTAATGCAACTACCATCGCTTTACTTATTTATATGGCTTATTTTGTTCTACGATCGTCTATCGAAGATGCTCAACAAAAAGGTAGGATTAGTGCTGTGTACAATATTTTTGCTTTTGCTGCTGCCATACCATTGATTTTTATTTTGCCCAGGTTGACGGATTCTTTACATCCAGGAAATGGAGGCAACCCCGGATTTGGTAGTTACGATCTTGACAATAATTTAAGAACGGTATTTTATCCGGCAGTAATCGGCTGGACATTAATCGGTGTTTGGGTTGCCAGTCTAAGAGTTAGAATAAAAAAAATTGAAATGACAGTTGAAGATTTTGAATTGGAATAATTCTACTTTACGAACGGTAGTAAAAAGCACAAAGAATGAAAAAAGTATTATTAGCAATCGTGGTTTTCTTTATTTTAAATTTTGTGGTTTTGGCCCCTATGACCAATGCTCAAAATTTAGGGGATGATTCGATTGAAATGGCTGATAAAATGAGGTCTGAAGGAAAAATTTACGTCGTAGTACTGGTTGTGGTAATACTATTTGTAGGGCTTTTATTTTATATGATTAGGACCGATCGCAAGGTAACAAAGCTTGAAAAGGAAGTGGGAAGTATCAAAAATACCAAGCGTTCGAAGACATAATTTTTCCATGAGTTGTACTATTTGAATATATTTTGATTAATGAAAAAATCGCATATAATTGGTATTGTTGTCATCGCCATTGCAGTGTTCGTGATCATCTCCACTGCCGGAGATGCCAGCACATACGTAAGTTTTGACGAAGCAAAAGCATTGGTTGAGTCAGGGAGCCAAAAAAAGGTACACGTTGTTGGTCAGTTAAAAAAGGATAGTGATGGTAAAATAGTCGGTGTTGTGCCAAGTGACGACAAACTTACTGTTACTTTTCTGATGGTGGATAATAATCAAAAAACCAATAAAGTATTTTACAACCAGCCAATGCCTCCTGATCTCAAACAATCTGAACAAGTGGTAATTGTTGGGCTTTATCAAGATGAAGTTTTTATTGCAAGTCAAATACTACTAAAATGCCCATCAAAGTACGAAGAGGAAACGTTGCAGGTAAGTTCAGTAAACTAAAAATATGATCAATCTTTTTATTGGGAATTTAGGACATATATTTGTCATACTTGCATTTGTCTTGTCATTGGTTTCTGCTTATTCTTATTTTCAAGCAACAAAGAAAGACAACATTCAATCTCAAAAAGAATGGATAATCAACGGTAGAATACTTTTTTTTTTCCATGGAATTTTTGTTGTTGGGGTCATTGTAGTATTATTTTTGATTATTTATAACCAATATTTCGAATACCACTATGCCTGGTCTCACGCCTCGAAATACCTACCCATTCATTATATCATTTCATGCTTCTGGGAAGGCCAGGAGGGGAGCTTTTTGCTATGGATATTTTGGAATGGTGTGCTGGGAGTAATTCTAATTTTTACCAATAAAAAATGGGAGGCGCCGATCATGGTAATTTTTGCAATGGTCCAGGCCTTTCTAACATCCATGATTCTGGGGATTTCTATTTTTGACATTAAAATAGGGAGTTCGCCGTTTATGCTTTTGCGGGATGTTATTTCCGATCCTATTTTTCAGATTAATCCTGATTTTATTCCCAGTGACGGAACAGGTCTAAATCCTTTATTGCAAAATTATTGGATGGTTATTCATCCGCCCACTTTGTTTCTGGGATATGCCACTACTTTAATTCCCTTCTCTTATGTTATAGCCGGACTATGGAAAAAGAAATATGGTAACTGGATAAAGCCAGCATTGCCCTGGGCGATTTTTTCTACCTCCCTCATGGCACTAGGACAATTAATGGGTGCTTATTGGGCTTATGAGACACTTAGCTTTGGCGGGTATTGGAGCTGGGACCCCGTAGAAAATGCGATATATGTGCCTTGGATAATCGAGGTGGCCGGCATTCACACGATGATTATATACAGAAAAAATCATACGGCACTCAAGACCGCTATCATTCTGGTGATCACTACATTTATTCTTATTCTGTACGCCACCTTTCTCACTAGAAGTGGAATTCTTGGAAATGCCTCAGTTCATTCATTTACTGATCTCGGATTATCCGGTCAACTACTTATTTACATGTTGGTATTTATGGGCTTGGCAATAGGTTTGTGTATTTATCGCTGGAAGGAAATCCCTTCATCCGAAAAAGAGGTATCGAGTTATTCAAGAGAATTCTGGATATTTATGGGGGCAACTGTCATGGGTCTCATGGGATTTCAGGTTATGGCAGGGACTTCAATCCCTGTGTACAATACTATTCTCGAACAGTTTGGGATTAGCTCAAATATGGCACCTCCTCCTGATCAGGCAATATTCTATTCAAAATTTCAAATTTGGGGAGCAATACTTATAGCAATCCTGTCTGGTACCGGTCAATTTTTCTTCTGGAAAAAAATGGATAAATCGAAGCTTTGGAAGGAACTTTCCATTCCCGTACTTATCAGTTTGGCTGTATCCACAACTATTTCTTTAGCTTATAATATTACTGAATATCCATACATCCTTTTGCTAACAAGTGCTACATATTCTGTTGTGGCCAATGGCACAATTCTTATCAGATTGCTGAAAAAGAAAAACTTTAAAATTGCAGGAGGCTCAATAGCCCATATTGGTATAGCATTAATGTTATTGGGGATTCTATTTTCTTCCGGTTATTCCAAGGTCATATCGCTAAATTCTTCGGGGAAGTTATTTTCAAATGATATGTCTGATCAGATGAATCAAGAAAATGTGTTGCTGTTTGCCAATGAGCCAAAAACTATGGATGAGTATGAACTTACCTACAAGGGGCAGCGTGTTGAGTTGACAGATGTTCCTGGGTTACCACCCAAAAACCTGGTCAGAAGGACGATGGATGATTATATTGTAGTGGCAAAAGGAGATTATAATTATAAAGGGAGTGCGGTATTTCATACTGGGGACACACTCAATATTTTACCTGAAAATACTTATTACGAAGTAGAATATAAAAAGAATGGTGAGACGGCATTTTCTTTGTTTCCACGTGCGCAGGTAAATCCCAACATGGGGCTTATTGTTTCTCCAGACATTAAACGACAATTAAATAGAGATCTTTATACACATATATCATCAATTCCCGATCCTGAAACAAGTATGGAGTGGAGTACGCCGGAATCAATAATGGTTAAAATGGATGAGCCATTTTTTGCCAATGATTTTGTTTCAATATTACGTAAAGTTCAAAAAATAACACATGTTGATGGTGTTGAATTGGGTACTGAGGATGTTGCCGCCGAAGCGATTATTGAAGTTCAGGTAAATAGTAAAACTTATATTTTAAAACCTGTTTTTATAATAAAAGAAAAAATGATGGGTAATGTTCCGGCAGTAGATGAAGAATTGGGATTAAAGATATCTTTTCTGAATATATTTCCGAATGAGGGAAAATTTGAATTGAGCATTGAAACCACACAGCGAGATTATATAATTATGAAAGCATTGGAGTTGCCATTTATAAATTTGCTTTGGCTGGGCATGGTGGTATTAATGTTTGGCTTTACTGTTGCCATTATCAGGAGATATCAGGAGTTTAAAAAAGACAGATTAATTTAGCGTGACGGTTTTTTTTGTTGTTAGTCCAGACTTAATGTAAAATAGATACGAGATAGAATCTCGCACTAGCAGCGAGGTAAGAAAGGGATTAATTGAATTGGCTCCAGCGTGAATCGGATTACAAATCCTAACCTTCTTTTCTTCAACATGTCCTGCGGAACATGCCGAAGAGCTAGATCTGAACCGTATGGAACATCTTTCATAATTTCATAATTTTGTAATTAGTTGCAATTTGTTCAGCCGATTTGTTTTGAATGGTAGTCAGCTTTTTTGAGCAAGCGGACAATAGCGTTAAACAAATGATAGTCAAGTAGACTGCTGTTTTTTGCATATAGGTTGGTTTTAATTGCTGGCAACGGAATTGATAAAAAACGTTTTTATATTTTTTATATTTTTGTGTGTGCCCAGCATGGGCATCAGGTATCAAAGATGCCAAATTATTCCAGAGGGTGCAAGTCCCTTACAGGCGAGTTGGTGAAGCCTGTTAGTAAGCCGCACTTTGTTCGAATGAA
>CAYREN010000129.1:0-11303 GCA_964423255.1 uncultured Roseivirgaceae bacterium
ATGTCTGTGCAAAAAGATTGGTATAATGGATTTTCCATATTTTGGTATTAAATTTTAGATATGTATATCCAGGAGCAAAATCGGAAAATATCATAGATCTATATCCATTTCCAATGAATGATTGATCAAAACCAAATTGGACATTTACATATTTTTTAACCAGGTCATAGGATATATAACCTCTCGCAGTAAGATAATCAACACCATTTGTTTTGAATTTTTTCCAGAACCCTTCAGAAGGGACCACACCATTTCTTGCAGTCCACTCCCTTACATAGTTTGGAAAGACTGCCTGGGTTGTAGATATAAAAGAGTAAAATCCCAGTCTTTTAGAAATAGATCCTCTAATATCCACACCTCGCGTATTAATATAAGTTGTGATATCACTTTCAGATTCTTTACCTCCACTAAAATAAATGACCGGGCTTACGTGCAAATCAAAGTCTTTTTCATCGACATGTAAAAAATCTGATTTCTTTCTATAAATTGATTTTAGAAAAGGTTTTTTGCTATCGCTATCATCATTGTCACTCCATTCCCAATTGTCATCTGCAAGATATTGCAGATTAAATTTATCGCGACTATTTAGCGAATTATAAAAAAGTTCATTGCTATAAAGGCTATCAATAAATCCACCAACTTGCTTTCGCTGTAAAGGCTTTGATTGGCTATGAAAATTTTCAGAAAATTTTCCACTCATAATTTCATATCGATCTACAAGATGATAGTAATCACGATTGAGAGGAATGTTTGCACTTTGAGAAAATAAATTGGAATGGAAAAAAGAGAGTGCTAATAATAGTGGCAGGTATTTTATCATAAAAAAATGCTAACTGTACAGTAATTACTAGTAAATGCCACAATATTTCCGATAATAATTTAAGCCTTTTCTCACACCCAAATTAGATGCCATCAAAAAATCTCTACATGCCTGGGCATTATTTCCCATCAAATTGAGGCAGTGACCCCTCAACAAATAGGTCTCAGCAAGTGTATTCTTAAGGTCGCTTTTTTCATTCGAACTTGTTATTTCTACAGTAAGCAGGTCAATAGATTTTGAAAAATCTCTATACGCTTCAGAATAATTGTTCATATTATTATTGCACAAGCCTCTATATCGGTAGTTGCGTTCATCTTTAGGATTGATAGTAATTGATTTGGTAAACTCATAGGCAGCTCTTCTGTATTCATAATTATTCATTTTGATCAATCCGAGTTCTGTGTAGGCAGTTTCTTTTCTGGGTGAAAGTTCAATCATTTTGTTATAATCAGAAATTGCCTTATCAACTTCTCCCATCGATTTCAAAAATTTACTTCTTATTACGTAAAAATGATAGTTATCTGGCGCCAAGGCAATGGCAACATTCATGTCTCCCAATATACTCTGAAAATGTTCTGAACCTTTTACTGGATTTAGGTATATAATTTTTATTTCTGATCTTAACGCGTAGAATTCCGGGTTTTCAGGATTGATCTTAATAGCCTGGTTCAAATCTTCTATTGCTGATTTATAATTTCTTGTTTCCTTACCCAGCTTGGCTCTAAAGAAATAAAGCTCGTCATTGTTGGATGACAAGGAGAATGATTTTTCAAAATCTTTTGATGCATTAATATAATCCTTAAGAGCAAGAAACGATTTCCCTCTTGACATTAAATAATTAT
This sequence comes from uncultured Roseivirgaceae bacterium, assembly GCA_964423255.1. Taxonomy (GTDB): domain Bacteria; phylum Bacteroidota; class Bacteroidia; order Cytophagales; family Cyclobacteriaceae; genus JAAUQL01. The sequence continues at coordinate 1,663 of CAYREN010000129.1, forward strand.
ATGTATGTGAACTTACATCTTTTTCTATTTTAAAAATGCTATTTATGTCCTGAACAGAACTGTAATATTGGCCCATTCTATAATAAACTTCCGATCTTAAAAAATATGCGTTTATGTACTTGGGGTCTTCGGTAAGTGCTCTATTTAGAAAATCCAGTGATCCTTTAAAATCCTCATTTTCATATTTATTTTTTGAAAATCCGAATAATTCGCGTGAATCCTGAGCTTGTAAACTTCCAAAAAGAAATAATATAAAAAACAATGAAACCGAAACTCTTCTCATCAAAAATTAATAAAAGATATTTATTAGAAATGAACCTTAAAATTATCAATTAATAGTCTAATTCCATAACGAAATACTAGCTCTTCAATTTTATATTGATATGAAAATTGCAATATTCTTAAATTATATTTTTATAATCCAATCTACTATGTAATTTTGTCCTGCAAATAAGCTATTAATTTATTTGCCATGTCAAAAGACAATAAAAGATTCATTTCTGAAGCCCTCACGTACGATGATGTTCTATTAATTCCTGGGTATTCAGACTTCCTTCCAAAAGAGGCTCAGACAAAAACAATACTCACAAAAAAAATCTCGCTCAATATTCCCCTGGTTTCTGCGGCTATGGATACGGTTACTGAAACAGACCTTGCTATTGCCATGGCGCTGGAAGGAGGCTTGGGATTTATACATAAAAATATGTCAATTGAACATCAGGCGATTCAAGTGAGAAAAGTGAAAAGATCGCAAAATGGGTTGATTCTAGATCCCATTACTCTCAATATTGATTCTACAGCCGGGGATGCTATGAAAATCATGAAGGAATACAAAATTGGGGGTATTCCAGTTGTGGGCAAATCTGGGAAACTCCTTGGAATTATCACAAACAGAGACTTGAGATTTCAAAAAAATATGTTGGCCCCGATCGAGGACATCATGACTAAAGAAAACTTGATAACTGCCATTGATGAAGTATCATTAGATGAAGCAGAAGAAATTCTTAAAATCCATAAAATAGAAAAACTTCCAATTGTCAATAAAGATGGCAAGCTTACAGGTCTCATTACCTATAAAGATATTCTTAAAAATATAGATAGACCCAATGCTTGTAAAGATATTTATGGAAGACTAAGAGTGGGTGCTGCTGTTGGCGTTACACATGATATTATCGAAAGAATTTCGGCCTTAGTTACAGCCGGAGTTGATGTGATAAGTATAGATACGGCTCATGGCCACTCAAAGGGAGTAATTGAAGCTTTGAAGAATGTCAAAATTAAATTTCCAAAATTGGAAGTGATAGTCGGAAATATAGCCACTTATGATGCTGCAATTGCGCTTGCTGATGCCGGTGCTGATGCGGTAAAAGTCGGTGTGGGTCCAGGCAGTATATGTACCACTAGAATTATTGCAGGAATTGGCGTCCCTCAGTTAACAGCAGTCACAGAAGTGGCAAGAGCAATGGAAGATAGAGGCATTCCTGTAATTGCTGATGGGGGTGTTCGCTTTTCAGGTGATATTGTAAAAGCCTTAGCAGGTGGAGCAAACAGTGTAATGATAGGTTCGCTATTGGCAGGGACGGAAGAAGCTCCTGGAGAAATGATCATCTTTGAAGGTCGAAAATTCAAATCATATCGCGGAATGGGATCATTGGAGGCTATGGAAGATGGTTCTAAAGATAGGTATTTTCAAGATGCTGAAGAGGATGTTAAAAAATTAGTTCCAGAAGGTATTAGTGGCAGGGTTCCATATAAAGGTCTGGTATCTGAGGTATTATATCAATTAGTAGGTGGGCTGCAAGCCGGTATGGGCTATTGCGGGACTAAAACAATTGATGCAATGAAAGATGCGAAATTCGTAAGAATAACTGCTGCTGGTGTTAAAGAAAGTCATCCCCATGATATTCATATAACAAGAGAAGCCCCAAATTATAGCCGGTAAAAATTGGATGACGAACATAAAAAATTCTTTTTGATGTGATCGTCAATTAAATGTTCATTATTTGGTGCTATATTCGTTTTTGCGAATAAAAATGAAATTAGCATGTCTCTTCAAAAAAATATCCTAAGACTCATTGCCTTTTTGGGTATTTTCTCGTGGCTCTTTATGCTTGCCTCTGGGTATTTCTACCGATTTGGAGAATTACACGCTGCCACTTCAGGAAATTATCTTTTTTTTTCCAAGTTGCTTCTTATTGTTTTCATTGTTGCAGTATATTTCTTTTACAGGTTAAATATTGCAAGTCAGGAAAGTTTTAATATCATAGACCTGTTATGGAAAGTTTTTGTAACAGGCTTAATTGCAACAGTGGTATCTCTTCTGTCAAATGTACTGCTTGCCGTTCTCGAAGATCATGAACATGGCAGAAATCAGTATTTTCTCGATACACTCTATCAAATTAATGTCGGACTCATCATTACATTTTTAATTGCCACTTTTACAGTTTGGAAGCGCCTTATTCTTTATCAAAAAAGTAAATGGCTGATAAGAAACTGGAATATTTTTGAATATGGTTTGCTATGCAGTTCACTCATGTTTTTTTCATCGGTAGAGATTTCTGGTGGTGTAGGATTGGTTATTTTGAGCATTTTGACTCTTCTTGGAACAGTGCTATCAGTCAACCTAAAGTGGGTAGCGTATTTAAATTTTAAACAAAAATGGAAAAGTATATTGCTTATAATATTGATTGGCTTGTACATAGGATACTTTTATTCCATTTTAAAGAATTATGAACAAGACTATGGGTTTTCGCTGGTCTTTAGCGCACTTAATGTAATTACGATTAATGCCCTATTTATATTTACTCTTGTTTATTGTGTTTTTTCTGTTTTAGTGATTTTGTTTAATCTACCTACATCTTCGGTGTTCGAACAAAAACTAGTGGAGGTCATCAATTTTCAAAAATTAAGTCAATCGCGAAATACAGGACAAAATGAAAATAAGGTCTTTGAAGTTTTATTAGAAAGTTCTGTAAGTGTTTCTCTTGCCAATGCTGCCTGGCTTGATATTCAATTAGAAAACAAAACTCAGACTATTTGTTCTAAAATAAATGAAAATGAGAAAAATGTAGTTCTCAATAGTATTATTAAAAACAAAGTTAAAAATATTCAAATCGCCATACCCCCTGAAACTCCAAATCCTGATATGTTTACCAGTGCGCTAAAGCATGAAACCTTCAAGTCTATATTTGTAGTTCCATTATATATTCAAAATAAAAAAATTGCCTCGCTGGCTTTGTTAAAAGACGTCAGGGATGGATTTAGTAAGGAAATGATTGAGATAATAAAAACATTCGTTAACCAGGCGAGTATCTCTATCGAAAACTATCGTTTGATGGAAGAAGCAATTATTAATGAACGATACAAAGAAGAATTAAAAATTGCCAAGCGTGTTCAAGATAGCCTAATTCCAAAGATTTTATTTACTAATGAAGACACTGAGGTAAGTGCTTTCTCTTTGCCAGCTGCAGAGGTTGGTGGTGATTATTTCGACACCTATAAAATGGATCGCAACCGATTAGCAATCATTGTTGGCGATGTTTCTGGCAAAGGAACATCTGCCGCATTCCATATGTCTCAAATGAAGGGGGTTTTTCAGAGCCTTGTTCAACTTAATCTTTCTGCTGGAGAATTTATAATAAAAGCAAATAACGCACTGAGCGGCAGTCTGGATAGGACTTCCTTTATTACAACGACTTATTTTATTATTGATAGCAAAAAGAAAATTTTTGAATTTTCAAGAGCCGGTCATTGTCCTACTTTATATTATTCAGCAAAAGAAAATAATGTTAGATATTTGAAAGATAACGGTTTGGGCTTGGGGATTTTACGTGATGAACAATTTAACAATTATATTGATGTCAATAGCATCAGTTATAGTTCTGGAGATATTCTATTCTTATACACCGACGGAATCACCGAAGCCAAGAATCCAAGTAATGAAGAGTTTGGTTATGACAGATTAAAGCTATTTTTAGAAACAAATAAAATGTACAATGCGGAACGGATTAAGGACGAAATATTAAAAACATTATATAAATTTTGTGAATCTTCAAACTTAGGAGATGATATTACTACGCTTATTATTAAGGTTAAATGAAGAATAGCATGCAGGACCAATTATTAAAATTTCTTTTAGTCTTAGCAGACATCAATATCAGAAAATTTGATATGCCAAAAAATATGATTGATGGCCCGTAGGCTGGATTTTAATCTACAATTGGTAAATATTAATCATCTGAAAATATAAACATATACATTCTAAACACGTAATTACATTATGGTTGAGATTAAAAATTCTCTCGAAAGCGACATCTACACAATCTATGTGATAGGGGAAATTGATGCCAGCTCCTCTATTTATTTAGACGAATCAATTAGCGAGGCAACAAGCAAGTACAAAAAAATAATGGTCAATTGTGAACAATTGGAGTACATTTCGTCTGCTGGTCTGGGTGTTATCATGTCATACATCAATGATTTGGAACAAAATAGCATTCAAATGGTGATATATGGATTAAGTGATAAAGTAAAACATGTATTCCAAATATTGGGTTTGGATCAACTCTTAAAGATCACAGACAGCGAAGTAGAGGCAAAGGGAATAATTAATGGAGTATAAATTCAAAGTACCTTGTAGTAAAAATAAACTTGGAGATATCCGCGATTTCCTTCACGAAATATTGTCTGAAAATGCAATTCCTGAAGTTACCGTAGGTACGCTTGTGTTGGCAGTAGATGAGGTATGCGCCAATCTGATCATTCATTCTCATAATTGTAATCCTGATGATCAAATCGAACTAAATGTCAAAATAAACGGTGATCTCGATATTGTATTTGACATAATAGATCATGGGGAAGGATTTGATATTGCCGATTATAAGGAGCCTTCCATTTCGGATATTGTGAAACAAAAAAGAAAAGGTGGAATGGGGCTCATGTTGGTGAGACGAATCATGGATGATGTGGTGCTGATTAAGAAAAAAAATAAAAATGTATATCGACTCCATAAAAAGATCTAATCAAATATTATTCTCATTTTTATTGAAGTAAGTCCATTCATACTCATTTATTAGTTAAAATTGCACTTCGATTTTTAATCTGGCTTTTCACTTGTTTTTATTCATTAAAGTTTGCTGTTTTCCAGTGATAATGATCCTGACTGTCAACAGGCAGACATGCCTATGTGTTTCATCAAATTGCTCCAACCATATCGTTATAATATGAGAAAAATATTGCTCATTCCACTTTTAGTTTTATCAATTACGTCTTGCTCAGTTCTCCATAAAGCTCCTTTGGAGGAGACGACATTAATTACAATTGATGATGAGCCAACCATTGCAGATGAATTTTTATACGTATATGAAAAAAACAATTTCAATAACGATAGCATCTACTCAGAAAAAGACGTTGATGAATATTTTGATTTATTTATAAAATTTAAACTTAAGGTTAAGGCTGCGAAATCTGAAGGAATGGATACAACGAATTCCTTCAAAACTGAGTTTGAAAGCTATAAGGATCAATTAATAAAACCATATCTGTCAGAAGCCAAGGAACAGGAAAGATTGGTAGAAGAAGCTTATAATAGAATGAAGTTTGAGGTTGACGCTTCTCATATACTAATTAATATTAGTCCTGACGCCTCACCGGCAGATACATCTGCGGCTTACCAAAAGATAAAATTAATATATAAAGAGGCAATATCTGGAAAAAATTTTGAAGAGCTAGCTGCAAAGTATTCAGAAGATCCATCAGCAAAAACTAATCTGGGAAGACTAGGATATTTTACGACTTTTCAAATGGTATTTGCTTTTGAAAACGCAGCATACAATACTCCAACTGATTCTATTTCAGAAATATTTAGATCCCGCTTTGGCTATCACATATTAAAAGTACATGACATAAGACCCGCCTCAGGAAAAGTCAAAGTTTCTCACATCATGCTCAGAGCTTCTAAAAACCAGGCTGATTCTATTTCGGTAAGAAACAAGATATTCGAAATCTATGATCAAATTTTAGGAGGTGCAGATTGGAATGAACTATGTCAAAGATATTCAGAAGATCAAAGGACAAAAAATAGTGGGGGAACTTTGCCGTTTATTGGATTGAAGCAAATAAATGATGCTGCATTTGAAAAGGTGGCATTTGGTCTCAAAGCTCCTGGTGAAATCAGTGATCCTGTCAAAAGTAATTTTGGCTGGCATATTATAAAGCTTGAAGAAAAACAGGGCTTGGAGCCTTTTGAAGATATTAAATCCGAACTGACAAAAAAGGTTTCTAGCGGTGACCGATCGATACTAAGTCAGCAAGCAGTAGTCAATAAATTGAAACAGCAGAATAACTTTCAGAAATATCAAATACCAATTGAGCAAATAATTCAATGTGCCGACTCTTCACTTTTGGAGGGGAACTGGAGCCCTGTTTTGTCAGATTTTATTCTCAATGATACTATATTTTCCATCGGTGTCAATTATTATATTTCGAGAGATTTGACAGAATATATTAAAGAGGAGCAAAGAAAAAGATCTGGGATTTCGGATAGCATTTATATGACAGAATTGATCAATCAATACATTGAAAAAAGCTTATTGGATTATGAGGAAGATCAGCTATTGGAAAACGATCGTGATTTTAGAATGCTATTAAATGAATATTATGAGGGGATATTACTCTTTGAAATAATGAACGAATTGGTTTGGGAAAAAGCAATAAAAGATACAATAGGCCTGGATGAGTATTTTGCGGAGCATCAAGATGCGTATTACTGGACAGAAAGAGCAGATGCAGCCATTATCTCTTCAAAGAATCATAGTGTAATCAATGATGTAAAAGAATCTCTGAATTCTGGTGCGATAAGAGTGTACAATGTTGAGTTTGATACAAACGAAGAAATTGAAGCGCTTAATAGTATATCTTTAGATACTATGGTGCTTCTGTTCAAGAAATATGAAAATTCTTCCATTAAAATCAATCTTACCAATGAATCTATATCATCTAAATTGTATCAGGATATCAGGCAATATTTTGATGATCTTAATTTGCCCAAAAACTCCATTATAGTAACCATAGCAGAAAGCTTGGGAAATAAAATTCTATTAGAACTAAATAGTGAATCAAAAAAATCGTTAGAATTCCTGTACAATAAGGAATCTACCTTAACTTTGTATGTCACTGAAAATCTATTTGAAAAAGGTGATAATGAGATAATAGATTCTTTGAGCTGGGAAATAGGAATTGTTGAATTTTCAAAAGGCAATGATTATTATTTGGTTGAAATTGATAGCATTCTTGAAAAAGAGGCAAAAGATTTAGATGATATAAAAGGATCAGTAATATCAGATTATCAAACGTATCTTGAAAAAAACTGGCTTGAAAGTTTATATAAGGAATATACAGTTGTAATAAATAAAACCGCACTTGATAAAATTAAGAAATCTTATAATAAAAAGTATAATTCTCCTGATTAGTATTTTTTATTTCATGTCTTGTGATTTTTTGCAATTCAAGAAAGATATCAACGGTGAAGAACCCACAGGCTCGCTTCCACTGGCAAGTGTTGGTGATATTTATCTTTATGCTGATAACCTGGCAGGAATTGTGCCGTCGGGGATTTCAACAAATGATAGTCTCGATTTAATAGAAAAACACATCAAAAGCTGGGTAAAAAAGCAATTGTTAATATCTGAAGCTCAAAAACAACTTTCGTTTGATGAGGTGGAACTTGAACGCAGAGTGTTGGATTATAGGTATGCTCTCATGATGCATGAATTTGAAAAATATAGTATTGCCATAAATATTGATGTCAATATTTCAGAAGAGGAGATTGAGAATTATTATAAAGAAAATATTGACAATTTTGAACTTAAGCAAAATATCATCAAAGGATATTTTATCCAACTTAGTAAAGACGCACCTAAAATTGGTAGGTTCAGATATTTATTAAAATCTAATAGAGAAAAGGATATAGAAGAATTGAAATCTTATGCGTTTAGCTATGGCACAAAAGTTCATCTTGACGATTCAATTTGGGTGAATTTTAATGATATCATTAATGCGACACCTTTTATGGAGATTCGGAATAAATCTGACTTTTTGAGAAGGAATAAGTATCATGATGTTTCTGATGATAATTTTAGATATTTCATAAAAATATCTCAATATAAACTTCAAAATGATACCTCACCATTAGAATTTGTTAGAGATGATATTCAAAAAATTATATTAAATAAAAGGAAAGTAAGACTTGCAAAAAAGTTGGAAGAGGATATTTATAAAAATGCAATAGAAAATGAAGATTTTAAAATATATAAATAGTAAGACCGCAATTTCTTTATTGTCGCTTAATTTATTCTTTGTAGAATCTATTATAGCCCAGTCAACAGAAATGACAGTAATTGATAAAATAATTGTTAAAGTCGACAATTATATTGTGCTGAAATCAGAACTTGAAAGGTCATTTCTCCAAGTACAATCAAGCGGAGATTACAATACTACAAAATGCCAGGTATTGGAAGGTCTTGTGCTCAATAAACTTATGGTTGCAAAAGCCGAAATAGATTCCATAGAAGTGGAAGAAGATATGATTGATCGTCAATTGGATATGAGGATGCAAGGAGTTGTAGCACAGGCAGGAGGAGACCCCGACAAATTAGAAGAGGCATTTGGCAAATCTATGGAAGAAATTAGAGAAGACCTCAGAGATCAGGTTGAAGAACAAATGGTAGTTGAACGCATGCAACAAACCATAACTGAGGAGATCAAAGTTACCCCGGCTGAAGTAGAAAGATTTTTTGATAATATTCCTCATGATAGCCTGCCATATTTTTCTACGGAAGTGGAGATCGCTCAAATAGTAAGAAAACCAGTAATAAATGACAAAGAAAGAGAGCGGATTGAAAACTTATTAATGAAAATTAGAGGTGAAGCACTAGATGGCACTGATTTTCAGGTATTGGCAGGAAGGCATTCTGATGGACCATCAGCGCCAAGAGGGGGAAATCTTGGTGATGTAGAAAGAGGTCAGATGGTACCAAAATTTGAAGCCTCTGCTTTAAAGTTGAAAAATGGAGAAATCTCCTTACCGGTAGAAACAGAATTTGGTTTTCACATTATTCAAATGATAGATAGAAGAGGAAACATTTATAATGCCAGGCATATATTAATTATGCCTAAGTTTACAAGTGAGGATTTCTCACAAGCAGGAGAATTTCTTGATAGCCTTAAATTGCTTATCAAGGAAGATTCAATCTCTTTTGACAAGCTTGCAAAAGAATATTCTGATGATAAGGAGACTTCTTCAAATGGAGGATTTATTAAAGATAGATCTGGAGCTAATAGGGTTTCTGTAAGTGAGCTTGACCCGGGATTATTTTTTATAATGGATACTATGCAGGTCGGGAGTATCTCGGAGCCCATGAAATTTGCATTGGCCGATGGAAAGGAAGCCATGCGTATTATTTATTATAAATCTAAGATAAAACCCCATCAGGCAAATTTGGATTCCGATTATCAAAAAATATATATGGCAGCCTTAAACGCAAAAAAAACAAAACAAATGAGTGATTGGTTTAAGGATTCTAAGGATGATGTTTTTGTTGAAATAGATCCTGAGTACAACAATTGTAATATTTTACAGTGAC
>CAYREN010000130.1:0-11250 GCA_964423255.1 uncultured Roseivirgaceae bacterium
GGTGCACCTGAGATTGAATCTCTCATGGATGTATCAGCTTGGATATTTTGCATTTTATAATAGTCCATTAACCCAAGATTACCAGACCTAAATGCATCTGCTATAGCTTTGGGAATTTCAGCCTCTGCCAATATTACTTTCGCTCTTGCTTCCTGTGCTTTGGCTTTCATCTCTTGTTCTTCTGCAACAGCCATTGCTCTTCGCTCTTCTGCCTTTGCCTCGGCAACTTTTAAATCAGCCGCCGCCTGGTCTGTTTGTAAGGTTGCACCAATATTCATCCCTACATCAACATCAGCAATATCAATAGACAATATTTCAAAAGCAGTTCCTGAATCCAGTCCTCTTTTAAGAACTAGCTTCGAAATTTTATCTGGATTTTCCAGCACTTCTTTATGCGAATCTGCTGATCCGATTGATGTAACAATGCCTTCTCCAACTCGAGCTAAAATTGTATCTTCTCCGGCTCCTCCAACAAGTTGTTGAATATTTGCTCTTACAGTCACTCTGGCGGTGGCAATAAGCTGAATTCCATCAGAAGCAACAGCTGCAACCTTAGGAGTAGTAATTACTTTTGGATTTACTGAAAACTGGACCGCTTCAAAAACATCTCTACCTGCCAAATCAATTGCAGTAGCTTGTTTGAAAGACAAGTTCATATTGGCTTTTTCAGCCGATATTAATGCTTTAATTACATTGGGTACATTTCCACTTGCAAGATAATGCGTTTCTAACTCGTTTGTGCCTACTGGAATTCCAGCTTTATTAGCAGTAATTAATTCCCTGACAATGATACCAGGTGGTACTTTCCTGATTCTCATGAAGATCAGTTCAAATAAACCAACTTTAACTCCAGAAAATACTGCCGTAATCCAGAGATTTAAAGGCACGAAATACAAAAATATAAATAGGAAAACTATTCCTAATCCTAAAAATATCAACATTGTCATTGGATCCATTTAGTTATCATTTTAAAGGTTCTACAAAAATTTTATGGTCTTTGTCTACATTTGTAACTTTAATTTTAGTACCTGTAGAAAGAAAATTTCCCAAAGTCTTTACTTCATAAGTAGAGTTATAAATCTCTGCTTTTCCATAAGGGCGAAGATCAGAAAGTGTGATTCCCTCTGATCCAAGCAGGTGCTCAATTTCTATATTATCATTAAATTTGCTATCAATTGAGGTATTCAATGCAAATCTCTTCCAAACTCCAGACTTGAAACTATAAATAGTAGCTGCACTTCCAACTATTACTGTACAAACCAATATAATAGTACCAGTTTGGTTACCGAATTTGCTATAACTAATAATTATTCCAAAAACTAAAAGAGCACCGCCTATAATACCAAAAATTGTAGTTCCAGGAACGAATATAATTTCGATTATTAACAGCACCATCCCGGCAACTAAAAGTAAAATTACTGTAATCCAATCCATTTTTTCATATTCGTGAATTCTATCAAATGTAATGAATTCTCAAAGAAGATTTCTATGATTAATAAGCTTTTGCAAAAACGACTTTTTTACTTGATGGCTTACCGCTGACAATACATTTCCCTGGTTCATTTTTCTCATCAAGTAGGATACAACGAATGGTTGCTTTTGTTTCGGATTTTATTTTATCTTCAGTTTCTACAGTACCATCCCAATGTGCTTTTATAAATCCTCCTTTTTCGTTCAATACTTTTTTAAACTCTTCATATGAGTCAACCTCTCTTGTATTTGATTCACGATATGTCAGAGCTTTTTTATAAATGGAATTTTGAATCTCAACCAATAAGTTATCAACAACTTCATCAATATTATCTATGCCTACAGTCTCCTTAGTCTTTGTATCTCTTCTGGCCATTTCCATCGTATTATTCTCCAAATCTCTAGGCCCTATTGCCAATCTCAAAGGCACACCTTTTAATTCATATTCGGCAAATTTCCATCCTGGTTTATGCGTGTCTCTTTTATCATAATGTACAGAAATACCACGCGCTTTCATTTTTCGGATGATAGGCTCAAGTCTTTCTCCGATCAACTTATAATGATTTCTATCTTTTACTATGGGGATAATTACTACTTGAATTGGGGCTAATTTTGGTGGTAAAACTAAACCATTATCATCGGAGTGAGCCATAATCAAGGCTCCAATCAAACGAGTACTTACTCCCCAGGAAGTGCCCCATACCAAATCAAGTCCACCTTCTTTAGTAGCATATTTCACGTCAAAGGCTTTAGCAAAATTTTGACCAAGAAAATGTGATGTCCCGGCTTGTAATGCCTTTCCATCTTGCATTAACGCCTCAATACTATAAGTTTCCACTGCTCCAGCAAATCGCTCATTTTCTGTTTTGACACCTTTTAATACAGGAATTCCCATAAATTCTTCTGCAAAAACCGAATAAACGTTTAACATTTTGAGCGTTTCTTCCATAGCTTCTGATTTAGTAGTATGCGCAGTATGCCCCTCTTGCCATAAAAATTCAGTCGTTCTCAAGAACAATCTAGTTCTCATTTCCCACCTAACTACATTTGCCCATTGATTAACTAGAATTGGTAAATCTCTATAGGATTGAATCCACTTTTTGTAAGTATTCCAAATTACGGTTTCTGAAGTCGGTCTTACAATAAGCTCTTCATCTAATTTTGCTGCTGGATCAACCACTACACCTTTCCCGTCTTCACTTGTTTTTAATCTGTAATGTGTAACTACAGCACATTCCTTTGCAAAACCTTCTACATGATCAGCTTCGCGGCTCAAATATGATTTAGGTATAAATAATGGAAAATATGCATTTGAATGACCTGTATCTTTGAACATTTTATCCAAAGCACTTTGCATTTTTTCCCAAATGGAATATCCATAAGGCTTAATTACCATACAACCTCTGACTGCCGAATTTTCAGCCAAATCCGCTCTTTTTACTACTTCATTATACCATGCAGAATAGTCATCTGCTCTCTTAGGTAGACCTTTACTCATCTATAAATAAATGTTTGGTACGAAATTTGTAATGTACTTTCCTGTATTCTTTGAGGCAAAAATAAGTTTTTGCATATATATTAACTAAGTATTTTAAAATATCGTTATCTTTAACGCAGAGTAGAACAGAAGTAAATTAGAAAGGAAAGATATGAAAGCGCTCAAATCAGTAAAAAAATTATCATTAGTTGTTAGTTTAATATTTACTACATCAATATATTCTTCAGCAATAGCTCAGGAATATGATGATATGTATTTCAATAAAACTGATAGGAAAACAGTAAAAATTGAAAAAACAACTTTGTTAACAAGTAATAACAAAAACAATTCATACAAAGAGATTACTAAATCGACAGAGACATTCTCTGCAAAAAATGTAAATCCGGAATATATTGCCAGATATAAAAGCACTGAATCAAATCAGGTAAATGAACAGACCGTTCAAAAAAGTGACTCTTATAGCAGCAACGATTATTTTGTCGAAGGCTATGATAAAAGTGCATATGTTTCAGATTCAAAAAATAGTGAAATTGATTATGCAGCCCTAAATAAAAGAGATCAGATGAGTTCCAAAAAGAACTATGGATCTTTGTCAAATTCAGCAATGAGATTTAGCCCATACATGGCTATGGGATTTGGGTCGGCTTACGGAAGATATGGATATGATCCATTTACGATGGGATATGGGTCTGGAATGAGTATGGGATTTGGTTCTGGATTTGGATATTCTCCATATATGTCATTCAACGTTGGAATGTCTTGGGGCTCTGGATACAATCCCTGGGGTAGTTTTTACAACCCATATAGAATGAGAGGATACGATCCATGGAGATCAATGTACGGATATAATCCGTATGGAGGATTAGGAGGCTACTCGCCATACTATGGTAGTGGTTATGGTGGATATTGCCCTACTTTTACTAATTCATATTCTAATAATTATGCTTCTGAATATAATAATGGTAGAAATATTCAATATAAGCCCAGAACGACACGTGTAAATTCTACAATAAATACTCCATTATCAAATAATGAAAATTTAAGAACTTCATCTTCAAATTCAAAAATTAGAGTCCCTAACAGAACTACCTCTGCAACAAGATCAGATGGAAGAATAGGTAATGATTACTCTAAAGGTCAGAATGAGTATTACAACAAGGTAAGAAGAAGTAGTAGTTCATCAGCGCGTAGAATTTCATCTAATAATTCTACCAGGAATACTTATAGTAGAAATTCCAACTCTGTTTCTAGGAGTAAATCCTCGATAAATAATAATAAACCTTCAAGGGTTAGCAACTATTCTTCCGGGTATAACAGAAACAACTCTTCGTCAAAATCATACTCATCTCCAAGCAGAAGTAGTAGTAGTTCTAATTATTCTGGAAGGAGCACTAATAGTGGTAGTAGTTATCGATCTACAGGTTCTTCTAGTAGCAGTTCAAGTTCCAGATCTTCAAGCAGTGGTGCGGTTCGAAGTGGTCGTCGATAGGGTTTGTTAAGGATTTAATAAAAGAAATTCTCAATTTATTCTCATGAAAATCTTTATATCGCTTATAATAAGTGCTGGATTTGTATTGACTAATAGTTATTGTTCTGGACAATATATTCCGGGTGCATTAGGATATAATGAGCAGGCATTAATGTTTAGCAATTATAGTTATACTGGAAGTGCTCGAATTCAGGGCATAGGGAATACACAAATAAGCCTGGGTGGAGACATAAGTTCAGCACTTTCAAATCCTGCAGGGTTAGGTTTTTACAATCATAGTGAAATGAGCATCACGCCTTCTTATAATATATTTTCAACCAATTCAAGTTACATTTCCAATAATTCCAGTTCATCACTGGCCAATTTTAACATTGATAATTTAGGAGTAGTTTTTAACAAATCTATAGATGATGCAATACCTGGTAAATGGCGAGGTGGGTCTTTCGCTATTTCAGTATCCAAAGTGAATGAATTCAATAGTGAAATAAATTATTCTGGATTGAACTCTAATAATGATATACTTGATTTTTATGCACAGGAGGCAAATGCTCAAAATGTTGAAGGTAATGAATTGGGAGGAATAGCATTTGGAGCATTTTCAACCTATCAGATTTCTGAATTTTTAGATGCTTATGCTGATAGAAATGACACAACATTTGTTCCGTTTTATGATAGAACATTTTTTAGTGAATTTCCATCAAATGATTTTCCTACCAATCAATCTGAGATAATTAGCACATCAGGCAGTCAAAATCAATGGAATTTTAGCTATGGAGGGAATTTTGATGACTTTATATATTTTGGGGCTACTCTTGGTGTACAATCAGTGAGGTACAATATTGTTAAGCAATATTCTGAGATATATCCAGGGCTTACAGGAGATATCGTTGATAAAACAAAACTGACAGAAGATTTACTATCTGAAGGATTTGGAGTGAATGGAACATTTGGATTAATTGTGAGGCCAGTCAATCAAATGACTATAGGGATTTCTCTTATCACTCCTACCTATTTATCAATGAATGAAAAATATTTTTATTCAACAGAAGCCAATTTCAACAATTTCAATATGTCAAATTACGGGGATTATTTTGACAGTAATTATGATTTAATTGAAAACCCTAACGCATTATATACAACATTTTTTGAAGATAATTCTACACTTAACAAACAAGATTATGAAGAAGAAAGCTTATTTGACTATACCATTACAACACCTCTAAGATTTAATGCTGGTACAACATTTTTCTTAAATAAAAATGGATTTATAAGTGCAGATATTGAATATATTGATTATTCCACAATGAAACTTAAAGGCAAAGATGGGTCTCTTGAAAGCGACAATGATGCTATCAAGGATATGTATAATTCTGTTCTGAATGTAAGAGTCGGTGGAGAATGGAGATTAAAATCATTTAGACTAAGAGCAGGCTACAACTATCAACCAAGTCCATTCAAGGATGAAAAAATTGAAAAACCTACTCAAGTTTTCTCTGGCGGAGTAGGTTATAGATCTGGCAAGTTTTATGTTGATATAGCTGCTTCGTATAAACAATTCAACAGTGTTTACACACCTTATAGCTTGGATAATCCAAATGACGTCCCAACATTTCGTACCAGCACTGTAGCAATAGAAAATAGCAATATGAACATTGTACTTTCAGTTGGTTTATTCTTCTAATAATTTAATTGCCTCAACAACCTGTTTTACTCTAAAATCAAGATCATTTAAATTCTGCTTCAAACAAATGACAGATTGTTGATAGATTTTTTTTCGTTCCTTCAATTTGTTCTTCAATTCTAAATATAATTCATCCAAGGATAAATTATTTAATAACGGCCGATTTTGATTTGTTTTTTTTGAAAGTTTATTAAACAAGTCATCAAACCCAACATCAAGAAATATTGTTGTCCCATATTTATTCATTAAATCCATATTATCAAAAAAACAAGGCGCTCCGCCACCGGTAGCAAGCACATAATCTTCATTGTAATCCAATATTCGCATTAAGCACTGCCTCTCCTGGTTTCTAAAGTATGCTTCTCCTTTTTTATTAAAAATATCCACTACAGCCATTTTTTCCTTATTAACAATTTCTTCATCTAAATCGAGGAATTTTATACTAAGTTGATCGGCTATAATTTTACCAATAGTGGATTTTCCAGATGCTGGCATCCCAACTAAAAAGTACTTATTAATGCTCATAAATTATATAAAACTATTTCTTAGTCAATTTCATTATGTAAGTCTTATCCTTGGATCGATGGCTGCATACATCAAATCGACAAAAATATTAATTATTACAAATAACGTAGCTACAAACAATGTCACACCCATTACAACTGGGAAATCAAGACTTTGCACAGCCTTGATGGTAGTAAATCCTAACCCTTTCCAATCAAAAATATATTCAATAAAAAATGCACCTGCCATTAGCGAAGCTAACCAACCAGATACGGTTGTAATTACCGGATTCATACCATTTTTTAGGGCATGCTTTAATACCACCGTTGGTTTATCTAGTCCCTTGGCATATGCAGTACGAATATAATCCATTGATAGTACTTCCAACATAGAACTTCTGGTCAATTGCAAAATTATAGCGAGTGGCCTGATCCCCAAAGTAATGGCTGGCAATATCAGGTTATGGAGTTGTAATTCTCTTCCCCTAATAGGATGATTCACCCAAAGTTGACCAGTCAGATTTAACCCGGTAAAATCACTTAAATAATACCCAAAAACCATTGCCATCACAATTGCCGAAACAAATGATGGAATTGAAATTCCAATGACAGACAATGAAACCAATAAGTGATCAACTAAAGTATTATGATAAAGTGCGGCAATGATACCAAAAGATATTCCAATGAAACTAGCAAAAAACATTGCAGTAAAGGCAAGCCAAAGTGTATCATCAATATTATCATAAATAATATCGGTAACTTTTTTATTTGTTTGAAAAGACCGCCTCATATATGGCATTTTAATAACGATGACTTTCGTTCCAAAACCATATAATGTTATAAAATTATATTTTACAATGTTTTCTGGTGACTTTTTATGAATTGAAATAAATGAAAGGTCATTCAAATAAAGTAAAAACTGAATATGCAATGGTTTATCTAACCCCAGTTCTTCAGTAATTGATTGTCTGGTACTAATGTCACTTCTCTGTCCTGCAATCAATGAAACCGGGTCACCGGGTAAAGCATGAAATAAAAGAAAAATAACCACCACTACACCAAACAAAACTAATATACCATAGCTGAATCGTTTGATAAAAAAACTAAACATGAATAACTAATCTATTAATTCAATAATATCCTCTTTAGAAGGAATGTCATTATTATGCCATTTGCCAAGAATGACTCCTTCTTGCAGTAGTAATAAACCTGGATTTGCCCTAATCATGGCTTTAATTACAGTGCCATCAGCAAAATAATAAGGTATAGCAATTTGATATTCATGTCTGAAATTCTCAAAAGTAGCTTCATCATTGGCAGTAACTATCCATGATTCAACAATATCAGAAATAGAATTTACAAGCTTGTTGATATGTTTCGTCTTATCTAAATCGGATTTATTTACATCACTAAGTAGTATCAATAGTTTTATACCATTGAATGTCTCTTCGGTAAAGTCGCCTTCATTATTCCAAACATTATAATCTGTGATTTTAGGTTCGGCCCCTGGGTTCATTAACACCATTTCAACAAATTTGTAACTTGTATCTGTTGGGTAGGTTTCAAAATCAAAGTGTTCACCATTTTTCAGCATTATATATTTGTATACATAATCTTCTGATGGTTGCATGGCAGTTTTTATATTAACTCCGATTTTATAAGGTCTGAAATCAATTGGAGGCAAGTGCTCAATTGCATTATAAGCTATAAGCATATTTACAATAAAGACAACTATCAAAATTATTTTACTATTCCTATTTTCAATTACTGGATAATAATTACTACTTCTAATTACGATAAAAATTGATAGTATTAAAAGAAGAACATCCTTTGCAAAAGACTCCCATGGAGTTAGCGGAATAGCATCTCCAAAACAACCACAGTCTGTTACTTTATCAAATGCTGCTGAGTAAAAGGTAAGAAAAGTAAAAAAGACAATCAATAATAAAATTGCCTTAGAGGTTAACCTCATTTGAAAATTAATTAAGACTGCCACCCCCAATAATATCTCGAAGATTATAATAATTAGTCCAAATGATAGGGCAAATGGCACCAAATAATGAAATAAACCTGAAATGTCATTGGAAAAAACTTCAAAATATTCTTCCATCTTAATTGCTGTTCCTACTGGATCATTAAGTTTTACAAGGCCTGAAAAAATAAAAAGCCCTCCTACAAACCACCTGATAATTTTATCTGCAATTTTCATTAATGAGAGCTTAATTTTATCAAACAAAAAATAGCATAATTTATCATATCCTGGTAATTCGCTTTTATTCCTTCTGAAATAATAGTCTTGCCTTCATTATCTTCAATTTGTTTAACTCGCAATATTTTCATGAGAATAATATCTGTCATAGAACTTACTCGCATTTCTCTCCATGCTTCACCATAATCATGATTTTTATCTTTATGAAGGTCAATTGTCTCACTTACTGTTTGGTCATATAAGGACTCAACTTCCTCAAATTCCATTTCGAGTGGAGTATCAACTGGTAATTTCATTTGAATGATTGCCATTATACAATAATTGACTATCCCCAAAAATTCATTGCCAATGCCATCATCAACTTTCTGAAAACCCTTTTCCTGAATTGATCTAATTCGTTGAGCTTTAATCATTATTTGATCAGTAATTGACGGAAGCCTCAGTATCCTCCATGCAGTCCCATAATCACGGGTTTTCTTCTCGAAAACTTCTTTGCAGGCTTTTATAACTTCTTTATATTCGCTTATTGTTTTGCTGACCAAAATGACTTTATTCTAAGTGTTATGATAATAATTTAATAATTAATTGGTGTCGAAAGATAAAGTATTTTATTCAAAAAATACACTTAACGTAAATGGAAATCTGATTGATTTATCCTCACCAAAAATTATGGGGATCCTCAATATAACAAACGACTCTTTTTTCGATGGCGGAAAATATTCAAATGATAAAGCAATTTTATTACAAGTCGAAAAACTTATTAATGATGGGGCAGATATTATTGATTTAGGAGGATACTCTTCCCGTCCAGGTGCTAAGCATATTGAAGAAAAGTTGGAATTAGAGAGAGTATTAAAAGGAATTAAAATAATAAAAACTGTATCAACGAATATTCCTATTTCTATTGATACTTTCAGATCTAATATCGCAAGGATTGCAATTGAATTAGGCGCTGGAATTATAAATGATATATCAGCAGGAAGCCTAGATGAAAAAATGTTTCAAACCATTTCCAATTATAATGTGCCATATATCGCAATGCATATGATAGGTACGCCGCAAAACATGGCCAAAAACGTAAATAACAAAAACATTTTAGAAGACCTGTATAAATATTTCATCAAAAAGCTTGGAATACTAACACAATTTGGTATAAAAGATGTTATTATTGATGTAGGCTTTGGATTTTCTAAATCAACAATTCAGAACTTCGGATTATTGGGTCATTTAAAAAGTTTAGCTTTTTTTAATCAACCCATTTTAGTAGGTATTTCCAGAAAATCAATGATTTACAAAACTTTAAAGACTAATCCTGAAGAAGCCTTGAACGGGACGACTATATTAAATTCTATCGCAGTATTGAAAGGAGCTAATATACTAAGAGTACATGATGTGAAAGAGGCAAAAGAGATAATTGAACTAATTAAATTAATCCCAACTTGACACTACTTTTTAATATTGGATTTCTTGAGATAAGCTGGGTAGATATTATAGATATTTTCGCAGTAACGCTACTTTTATATCAAGTATATAAATTAATGAAGGGCAGTATTGCCTCAAAAGTATTTCTTGGTTTTATATTTCTATATCTCACTTATCTTATGGTCAATGCCGCAGAAATGGAATTGCTTTCAGCAATTCTTGGCCAATTTATGGGTGTCGGGGTATTGGCTCTTATTATACTTTTTAGCCCTGAAATAAGAAAGTTTCTGTTACTAATCGGTAAATCCACCACATTTAACAGAGAAAATTTCTTTAAAAACTTGCCTTGGAAAAAACAAAGCTTGGAAGATCAATTTGATGTTAACCCAATAATTGATGCTGCTAAAATACTTGGAGGATCATATACCGGAGCATTAATCGTTTTCTCCAGGGAATCTGAATTGAAATTTTATGTAGATTCTGGAGACATAATTGACGGGAAAATATCAAAAAGACTTCTGCTATCTATTTTCAATAAAAATAGCCCGCTCCATGACGGCGCAGTGATCATTTATAATGGGCGAATTTCCGCTGCAAGATGTATTCTGCCTATAAGTGATTTAGAAAATCTCCCTGCACAATTTGGCCTTAGGCATAGGGCTGCTATTGGAATGAGTGAGATTACTGACACCCTTGTCCTAGTAGTTTCAGAAGAAACTGGACAAATGTCGATTGTAAGAACTGGAAAAATACACCATAATATGTCTATTATGGAAATAAAAAATATGATAAATGAATATTTCCTTGAAGAACACAATATTAAAACTGCTTCTCCTAAAACCAAATTTGAGAACCTTATCGATAAGAATTTAAAAAATGAGCAGGGCAAGCTAAAAGACGAGTCGCAAGAAAAAACAAGCTTGATATAACTATTTTATAGAACAGAATTCTATAAATAATATTAACGAATAAAGTAAA
>CAYREN010000131.1:0-11125 GCA_964423255.1 uncultured Roseivirgaceae bacterium
GCACCATTAAAAGAACAATAGTATATAATGAAGACAAACAAACTTTCGTAACTACGTCTATTTTCCATAAAGAAAATAAAGAAAATTTTGTTGCTCAACTTCCTTCAATGGAATTTAGTTTCGACATCAATGGGGCAACTTATACAGGGCAAAATAAATGGAAGTATATAAAACATGTTGCGGCCTACGATGATAAAAAGGGTGAAGGAGCAACAATCACACTGAGAGGGATCGGTGAACTAAGCAAATTAGAAATTGATATTACTTATCTTCTTTATCCTGGCTTGCCCGTAGTCAGAAAATACATCACATTCAGAAATATTGGCATTTCGGTATTTAAACTTGAATCACTTGATATTGAAAATTTCAGAATTAGTGGAAGCTTTGTGCATTCATGGATTTATGCGAATTATGCCCGCCAAAAAAGGTTGGGGACCTTTGTGGGGGATTGGGATGACCCCCTTGTAGTTGTGCACGATTATCCCAACAGACAGGGAATTGCCTTGGGAAATGAGGCACCTGGAGTTACAAAACGCACGGCTTTTCATACCAATTATAATAATATAAGCATAGGCCTTACGCATTCTGACCAAAATTATGCCTTTAGAAAATGGATAAATCCCGGCGAAGAATGGACAAGCCCAAAAGTATTTATTGGTACCTATGATAACTCCCCCAATGCATCGAATGTGATCAACGGAACAGTTAATGATTTCACAAGAAAACATATGGGCATCCGACTGATGGAGATTGAAGAAAAACCAATTTTTGTTTACAATACCTGGAATCCATTTCGGCATGACATTGATGAGAAATTAATCAGAGAATTGACAGATGCGGCTGCAGAATGTGGCATTGAGGAGTTTGTAATTGATGATGGCTGGCAACGGAATTTTGTCCCCGAAAAGGATAGGGGTGGGCCAGTTGGAGATTGGCTTATTAATGAAACAAAATTTCCTAATGGTATGACTCCTGTATTTGATTATATAAAGCAAAAAGGGATGAAACCGGGTTTGTGGATGAGCATTGGTTCTGCCCATGAATCTGCCAAAGTGTATACCGATCATAAAGATTGGTTTGTGAAAAATAAAGGCGGGAGCCTGGCAAACCTACATACTGACTGGGAAGTGGGAATGGTCACTTCCTGCTTTTCGACAGACTGGCCTAATTATATTGAAAACAAATTAATAGAGTTGGTCAAAAATAACGGGTTGGAATATGCAAAACTCGATTTTGCCATTGTCACAAGTGCCTATGTTGTCGATCCGGAAAGAAGCGGATGTTACGCAACTGACCATCCATTTCATAAAGACCGTAACGAATCCTTTCTGAACAACTATCAGCGACTGTTAACTATGTTTGACAAGCTGCATAAAGAAGCTCCCAATCTTTTTATCGACTGTACTTTTGAAACAGTTGGAAAGCTGCAAACGATAGACTATGCCACAGTAAAACATGCGGAAGGAGATTGGTTGTCAAATTTTGAGGAGCCATCTCCATATGGAGCATTGCGAGTACGAAACATGGCCTGGTGGAGAACTCCTGTGATGCCTGCCAGCGCATGTGTGATTGGCAATCTGGCCTTAGACAGTGAAGATTTGGAATTTGATTTTTTATCAACCGTGGGTACGTTACCCATCATGCTTGGTGATCCAAGAAATCTATCTGATAAAGAAAAAAGTATGCTGAAATCATGGTCAGACTGGTTAAGGAAAATGCAGCAAAAATATAACTACATGGTTTACAGGCAGGATTTGCCCTGCTTTGGAGAACCTACGGAAGGAGCTTGGGATGGATGGGCGAGAATAAATACGGATACCCAAGAGGGTGGAATAATCGGTGTTTTTAGGCAAGGTGCCGTTGAAGGGAGTCGATTGGTGACAATTACCTGGTTGTCACCTAATTCTAAGTATGAGGTGATCAATGCAATTGATGGTAAAGTCATAAGAGAAATGACAGGGGATCAACTGAAAAATATTGGATTTTCAGTAGAATTGGACAATTTATATCAAGCAAATTTGTACGAAATAAGAAAGGTTGATTAAACAGAAAATTGATAATTTACTACTTTAATGAAGAAGTATATTTTGCAATAGCGCACATGAGGTTTTTTTTAAAAAAGGTACTAAAAGAATAAATGGAAAATTCAAGCAGTAATAAATATCTGATTATCACTTTTTTATTTTGTATTATTATATACTTTCCTGTTTTTTCTGCAACCTATTTTGTTGCTACTAGCGGAAGCGACTCAAATTTAGGAACAGCGGATCTTCCATTTAAAACAATTGAAAAAGCATTCGGATTATTAAATCCGGGTGACACTGCATTTGTCATGCCAGGTAATTACTCTTATGGCCATATCCGATTGGCCAACAATGATGGAGAAGCAGATGCTTTGTTGCACCTGTTTGCATACGACAACACCCAAAAACCAGTAATCAGTTCCAAATTATCAATTGATCATTGTTCATATTTGCATATAAAGGGATTTGAAATAACTGTTGGTAAAATGAGGATGAGTGGACCGGAAGTTCATCATTGTATTATTGAAAACCTTGATGTACATCATGTGGATGCTCAACAGGGATTAAGCATTGAAGACCTTGCTCATGATAACCTGATTTTAAATTGTGATTTTCATCATAATGTCCAGTTCGCCGGATCTAATTGTGATGGAATTGCTATATGGGCGAATGATCCAAATTCTACAAACGGCCCGTACAACAACACTGTAAGATATTGCAGATCATACTTCAATAATGATGATGGATTTGATACTTGGTGCTCAGGCTCAAACAACCGATTCGAATACTGTTGGTCGTATGGCAATGGATGTGATAGCGACTTCAATGAAATTGATGGAGATGGAAATGGTTTTAAATTAGGGCAAGGGAATTACAACTACCCAGTTGTTATTCATTGTCTGGCATGGAAAAATAAGGTGAAAGGCTTTGACGAAAACTTTAATCAAGCAGGCGGGGTAACGGTTTATAATTGCACTTCTTTCGATAATGGATCTAATAATTTTGAGTTTTGGTCAAATCCAAAAACAGACGTGGTAAAGAATTGCATTTCGGTTGAGGGAAATGTTATTATGACCGGAGCAAAAGATTCATCTAATAACTGGAATATAGGAATTAAGGCGACTGCATCAGATTTTATTACTATGGATTATTCAAGAAATATGGGGCCACGCAAACCGGACGGAAGCCTTCCTGATTCTGATTTTCTAAAATTAAAACCTGACAGCAAATTAGCTGGAAAAGGAATTGATGTTGGGTTGCCCTTCGATGGGAACGCCCCAAATTTAGGAGCTTATTAATAATTCAGGCAGCTGGAAAACAAATAAACAATGCGGATTACCAGGTTGATTATTATTTTATTTCCGTATTGCAGTTACCAGGGATTCCGACGAATATTATTAGGTAAATTATGGTTAGGTCTAATTAAAAAGCCATTCAATTGTTTACTGATTTTATGGACATGTATCGATTTTAATATAATAAACACAATAAATTAAAAGTATGAAAAAGATAAGTTTACTAGTCGTTTGTACAATAATGACATCTGGTTTGTTTGCTCAGGGCACTTGGGATGATCTCGCAAAAACACCACCCATGGGATGGAACAGTTGGAATACATTTGCCCTTGATATTAACGAAGATGTGGTAAAAGGTATAGCAGATGATTTTGTAGAGTTGGGATTGAAGGATGCTGGTTATGAATATATTGTTATTGATGATGGATGGCAAATTTATCGGGATGAAGAAGGTAATATTATTGCCGATTCAGCAAAGTTTCCTTCTGGAATAAAAGCACTTTCTGATTATATCCATTCTAAAGGACTTAAACTTGGAATCTATTCCGATGCGGGCAGATTGACATGTGGAGAGTTTCCTGGAAGCCTGGGTTATGAATACCAGGATGCACGTCAGTATGCTGCATGGGGAGTAGATTATCTAAAATACGATTGGTGTTTTACTGGAGGGCAGAGCGCACCGGATAGTTATAGATTAATGAGCGATGCTTTGCAAAAAGCAGGGCGTCCCATAGTTTTCAGTATTTGCGAGTGGGGTTTTAGCCAACCATGGGAATGGGGCAAAGATGTTGGGCATTTATGGAGAACTACTTTAGATATTGAAGACTGCTGGGACTGTGGATCGATGGTTATTGAAATGAATACACGTAAAGAAATAGAAAATTTTATTGGATTTACTAAAATACTTGATCTGCAATCTGGCCTTGAATCTTATGCAGGCCCTGGACATTGGAATGATCCGGATATGCTTGAGGTAGGAAATGATAGTTTAACATACGAAGAAAATAAATCACATTTTAGCTTGTGGGCAATTTTGGCAGCACCCTTAATGTTAGGTAATGATATACGAAATATGACTTCGGAAGTAAAGGAAATTTTAACAAATAGTGATGTGATTGCAGTTAATCAGGATCCAATGGGAAAGCAAGGAATAAAAGTGAAGGACAGTGGTGATCTCGAAGTGTGGGTTAAGCAACTCAGCGATGGTTCGCGATCGGTGGTGCTGTTTAACCGCAGCGGAGCAACAGCAAAAATGACCGTAACCTGGAATGAAATGGGATATCCTGAACACCTAAATGCGAATGTTAGGGACTTGTGGGAAAAGAAAGATATAGGAAGTTATTCCAAAGAATATGAGGATGAGGTGCCGTCTCATGGTGTAGTAATGATTAAAGTGAGCCCTAAGTAGAGTTTAAAATATCTACTCATACATAATCCAATTACATTATGAAAAGAAGGACATTTATAAAAAGCACTACGCTCGGGACATCAATTATCGGAAGTTATGTTCCTTTACAAGCATTTGGGAAATCAACAGATTTAGTTGTAAGTAAAATTTACTATACCAATACCGATAAAAATAGTTTTCGAATTGCCGTAATTCAGCAGAATGCGAATCCCGGAAAGGTAGAGGCAAACAGAAAAAAAGCACTGAGTTTTGTAGCAAAAGCCCTGGCACAGAAAGCAGACGTTATTTTATTCCATGAAGAGTTGATGGTAGGTTATGTTGAAAATATGCATGAGCTAGCCGAACCGCTCAATGGTCCTACCACTATGGCTTTTCAAAAGGCCCTTGCGGGAACAGATGCCCTGGTTATTTATGGACTCACCGAAAAGGATGGCGATGATTATTATATTTCAGCCCCCATTGTTTCTGATAAAGGCATTGTGTCAAATTATCGAAAAACACACTTATGGTGGCTGGAGAAGGGTTTGCGCGATGAGACAGCACATTATAAAGCGGGTAGCAAACTTGTGACATTTAATGTCAAAGGAACAAAATGCGGCATCATGATTTGTTACGACGGTGATTTCCCGGAGGTGACCAGATCATATGCTAATTTGGACTGTTCTGTTCTTTTCTGGATGAACCACCGAGGCCAGCGTGGTCATGACGAAGTGAAAGACCTCGCTTATCGAAATTCTATAATCATCCCAAGTGCTTGTTGTAGTGGGCTGGATGAAGTAGGTGCGCATTGCCGTGGTGGCAGCAATATAACGGGGCCAAAAGGAGAATTGATAGATGAAATTTGGGACAAAGAAGGAATGATCATCAGCGATGTGTATCCGGATCAGGTTTCAGATATTCGAAATAATAATCCGTGGTTTAAAGGCCAGCGACCGGATGTATATTATTATTGATATAAGAAAAAATAAATATGAAAGCTAAAAACAATTTCAGACCAATATCCATAATTAGCATATTAGGATTAATTATCCTCATGCTCTCGTCATGCAAAAAAGATATAATTGAAATAACCAATCAAAACCTGCTCATTGAAATAAACAATGACTTAAAAACAAGAATTATTTCTTCTTTTGAGAATGCAAGTCAGTTTAGTGATGAGTTTATTTACTCAGAAGTATTGATTGGGAAAAACAGGAAGTTTGAAAAATTCAATAAAACGGACTATAAGATTTCAAATGAGACCGATGCACTGGGAGATTATAAGTTGCACACAATAATTGGAAAGTTATCTGATGATGGGTATGAATTGCTAAAAACCATTGAGATAAGAGCTTATAGTGATATTTCTGATTTCGTAACCTACCGTGTGAGCTATCAGAATATTGGCTCAAAAATAATTCAAGCCAAAAAATGGATTAATAATTATAGTGAGATTCAGCAAGACCCAGGAGATTCTGTGACCTGGTCATTTCAGGGCGAGTCAACAAACAAAAGAGCGGACTGGATACTCCCAGTAAAAGCGGGGTTTGCCCAGAAAAATTATATGGGAATGAATAACTCTGACTATGGTGGAGGGATTCCTGTGGTTGATATATGGCGACGTGATGCAGGAATAGCCAAAGGACATTTAGCCTTAGCACCCAAATTGGCATCACTTCCGGTAAGGCAAAAGTTATACAGCAATAAAGTAGAAAGCTGGATTGAATATGAGTTTACTGAGGAGACTAATTTAAACACAGATGATTCGCTTATTACCTTAGAGACATTTGTTATGGTTCATCAAGGAGATTGTTTTGCCTCGTTGCAGCAATTCTCCTCAGTAATGCAAATGAAAGGAATAAAATTTGTTGAACCTGAGGAGGCTGCGTTTGAACCCATTTGGTGCGCCTGGGGGTATGAGCGAAATTTCAATCTCGAGGAAATACTCGGGACTTTACCCAAAGTAAAAGAGCTGGGATTGAAGTGGGTAGTTCTGGACGATGGCTTTCAGCAAGCTGAAGGTGATTGGAATGTGAACCTCAACAAATTCCCAAAGGGTGATGCCGACATGATCAATTATGTAAATACCATTCATAGTTATGGCCTTAAAGCCAAACTGTGGTGGGCTCCACTTGCTGCCGACCCGGAGAGCAGGTTGTTTCAGGAAAATCCTGATATAATATTGCAGACAGAAGATGAAACCCCGCAGTATATTACCTGGTGGAATGCGTATTATTTGGCTCCTACTTATGATAAGACTATTCAACATACTAAAGATGTCATTCATCTTTTCATGGATAAATGGGGCTTTGACGGATTGAAACTTGATGGCCAGCATATGAATGCTGTTCTTCCCGATTATGGTGGAAATCATAATATTGATGATCCAGAACAAGCGGTAGAGCAATTGCCACAGTTTTATGAAATGCTTTACGATGAAGCCAAAAGCATTAAGCCCAATGTCGTGATAGAAAACTGCCCTTGTGGCACGTGTATGTCTTTTTATAATATGCCATTTACAAATCAATTTGTAAGTTCCGATCCCATGAGTAGCTGGCAGATCAGGCTGAAAGGAAAAGTATATAGAGCCATAGCTCCCCAAATGGCTTATTATGGCGACCATGTAGAACTTAGTGATGGGGCAGATGATTTTGCAAGCTCATTTGGCATTGGCGCTGTTTTGGGAACAAAATTTACATGGCCTAAAGATAATCCCAGCCAATCAGAGAGTTTTTTACTCACTCCTGAAAAGGAGATAAAATGGAAAAAATGGTTTGAAATGTACAATTCAAAAATGCTATCAAAAGGAGATTATCTGGGTGGTTTGTATGATATCGGTTTTGATATACCCGAAACCCATGTCATCGAAAAGTCCGGCACCAAATATTATGCATTTTACCATAAAGACTGGAAAGGAAATATTGAATTAAGAGGGTTAGAAAAAGGAAAAAATTATGTCGCATACGATTATGTAAATGAAAAAGAACTTGCCAGGTTTTCTGGTGATAAACCAGTAATTGATGTGGGATTCAAAGATAATCTCTTGATTGAAGTGAGTATAAAATAACAGTGATGAAAGTATTTTTCGATATTTAAAATAGACCAAAATGAAAAGAACATCCAATACTTTAGGACGCCGGGAATTTTTTAATAAAGGGGTAAAAGTTGCGGCAGCAACTACATTAATATCTACCGTGATCACGGAAGTCAATGGCGAATCTTCAGAACAAAAAGTAAAGATTGAATTACCCGAATTCATCATTGATTCACACATTCATTGTGGGGGAACGGAACAATGGGTGGAAGATATGGTAAGAGTTTACTCCCCTAACAATGCAATGGCTTGTACGCTGACCAGAATAAAAGACATGGAGTTAATGGTTGACGCAATTAAAAGCTATCCAGAGGTATTTATCGGGTATGGTCGTGTGAGTTTAGATGATCCAAACGCAGTACGCGAGATAGAGAAATTTAAAAAAGCTGGTTTTGTTGGTATGAAATTTCATAGTCCTCAGAAAAACATTGATGATCCGTCATACTTTCAAGTTTACAAATTATGTGAAGAGTATAAGATGCTCATGCTTTTTCATACCGGTATATCTAGTAGAAGAATTCAAGATCAACCTGCATGGACATCGTCTGCCAGAATGAGGCCAATCTATCTGGATACTTTGTGTCGCGCATTTCCCAGGATAAAGATTCAGGGAGCTCATTTAGGCAATCCCTGGTATGAAGAGGCTGCCGAAGCTGCACGCTGGAATCCCAACCTTTTCTTTGATGTCACCGGCTCAACCTTATTCAAATTTATTAAGCTTAATAAGTTAGATAGAATGAGTGAAATTCTATGGTGGTCGGGTGTGGAAGCAGAAAATAATCCACACACTTTAAAAGGAGGCCCTTCAGCATGGGAACATATTGTATTTGGGACTGATGAAAATCCAGAAGGTTTGGCAGGTAATATCGAACGTTTTACTATGATGCTGGATGCAAACAATGTAACTCAGGCATCTCGAAATAAAATGTGGGGAGAAACGATGGCTAATAATCTTGGGATAGACCCAAAAACACGCAAGTTTGTTGAATAGCTTATTGTGGTTAAATAAATATTTATAATGCTATTACAGTTGAGCGTTAATATTATTCCTATTAATAATATTGAGTTATTCCCAATGATCTGTGAGGGAAATAGAACTTTTTGGTGTTTTATAAATATCTCGGATTTCTTTTCATTATAAAATCCAACTTGATAGGATATATTTCTAAGAAATCTAAAATGTTTTTTTTATACAAAAGATTGTAACTGTTATTAGACAAATTTTATTTGATCTTTTACCCAAAGTCTCAAATTCAAATTTCTAAAATTAATCATGAAAAAAAGTAAAATTATTTTCAAAATTTTATATCTATTTTTAAGTTCAATAACCTTTTTATCCTGCAAATCGGAGACTTTCAGCATATCAATATTACCACTTGAAAAATCCGTGATTTTAAATGAACCGGTTTCATTTAAAATCTTTGAAGATGTTTCAAAAACACAAAATATTCATTGGGATTTTGGAGATGGAACATCTGCAAAAGGAAATAAAGTTCAACATACCTTTGAGGAGGTTGGTATTTATCCTGTAAATCTTTTTCAAGAAATAGGAGGTGAGAAAATTCGTCAATCGTCAGCTATAGTTCGTGTTCATGTTCCCGAAACTGTAGGCCTACCACAAGTAATATTAGATACAGATGCCAGAAATGAAATAGATGACCAGCACTTTATTGCCTATGCAGTGTATAGCGGTGTGGACGTATTGGCAATAAATAGCATCCACAACAATGAAGATAACTCTGAGGAAATCAATTTCGGGGAGATTTTTTATGTGTTGAAAATGCTGCAATACTCAGGTATGAATGAAACTCCAATGGTATTTCGCGGTGCCCCCCAAATGCTTGAACGTCCTGCAAGTGGTATATGGACAGATACACACCCCATTGTCACAGAAGCTAGCGATGCTATTTTGGCTGCAGCAAGAGGAGCCTCACCAGCCAATCCGGTATATATATTGCCCGTTGGCCCTTGTACCAATATTGCCAGTGCGCTGTTACAAGCTGAGCAGGATGGTTTTGATTTAAGCGAGAGGATCCGTATAATCTGGCTTGGTGGTGGGCCGGAAAGTGCTGATGATGAGACTTATAATGGAGGAAATGACCCTTGGTCAGTATTTGTAGTCGGACAAAGTGGAATTGATTTTACAATTATGCTCGAAAACCCAACTAGCGCTCGTTTAGATTTCATCAAATCCCAGGACGCCGGTCTTTATCCTGATAATGATATCGGGACTTATCTGCGTGACATTATTTTAAACAGGTTGACTATGCATGACCTTGAAACAAAATCACTGTACGATCTCACAGCGATCTCGACAGTCATCAATAATCATTTGAGGTTAAACTGGCTCACAGAAGTTGAAGACATGAAGATTGCTGATAAGGATAAAGCTTATCAATGGGAGAAAACAGATGACAAATCAAATGTCCATGTGATCTGGGATATTGATGAAGAAGCTATGAAAAATGACTTCTTTAATACAATTAATGGTTACCCCACAAAGCTTTATAAATAGAAAATTAGAAACCCATGAAAAAAATCAGATCGGCAATTTTTATTCTGGCAGCTTACACAATCAGTATTGCTAATAGTAATGCCTACTGTGAAAAGAAAAACCAAGCGCCGGTAAAAATCATCTTCGACACAGATATTTCTGGTGACTGGGATGATGTCGGAGCTACTGCAACCTTGCATGGTTTGGCAGATTTGGGTGAAGCTGAGATTCTGGGAATGTGCGTTTCGGCAGGTGGATATGCTG
This sequence comes from uncultured Roseivirgaceae bacterium, assembly GCA_964423255.1. Classification (GTDB taxonomy): domain Bacteria; phylum Bacteroidota; class Bacteroidia; order Cytophagales; family Cyclobacteriaceae; genus JAAUQL01. The sequence goes on from CAYREN010000131.1 coordinate 10,559, forward strand.
CAAAATGGGGCCCTCTATGCCTCGATGTCATAAATACATATTACGGCAGACCTGACATCCCCATTGGAGTGGTAAAAAATATTGGATCTACAGGTTCAATTTATATTCGGGAAATTGCAGAGAACTGGCCGCATGATTTGACAAACGAGGGCGTTTGGGATGCTACAGAATTGTATCGTAAATTATTATCTGAGCAGCCAGACACAAGTGTAGTAATTGTTTCAGTAGGATACCTCACAAATATTAAAGATTTATTGCAATCAAAAGCAGATAAGTATAGTGAGTTGGATGGAATTGCCTTGGTAAACAAAAAGGTCAAACACTGGGTTTGCATGGGAGGTAAATTTCCTGAGGGGGCAGAGTCAAATTTTTGGAGTGAACCCGAGGCAACAAAATACGCTGTAGAAAGCTGGCCTCGCCCTGTTCTGTTTAGTGGAATTAAGATAGGTAATGCGATTCGATCAGGGATGACTTTGGTGCGAACTTCAGCTAATAACCCTGTCCGGAGGGCTTATGAAATTTGTACCGGATTTGTAGGCGGGCATCATTCGAGCTGGGACCAGACCG
>CAYREN010000132.1:0-11112 GCA_964423255.1 uncultured Roseivirgaceae bacterium
TCAAGTGTCAATTGTTTTGGAGATTTACTGTCGTAATCTTCAAGGTTTGAAATAGTCACTCCAATCAATCTAATTCCTTTTTTAGCCGGAAGTTCATTTAGCATTAGCTCCTTGGATACATGAAGAATTTCTTCTGGATCAAAAATAAAATGGTTAAACGTTTTGCTGCGTGTTAGTAATTCAAAATCATTAAATTTTAGCTTTAGTGTTATTGTTTTTCCTTTAGTTTTGTCCTTTTCCATCCTACCAATTAAGATGTTGGCAATTCGAGCTGTTTGATTTAAAATGTCTTCTTTTTCCAATAAATCATTTTCGAATGTTCGCTCAGCGCCAAGGGACTTTCTGATTCTGTTGGGATTCACGATCCTATGATCTATTGCTCTGGAAATATCAAAATAATATCGTCCGGCTTTTCCAAACCTACTTACTAAATCCTCAATTGAGAGTTGTTTAAGATTCATTCCATTATTTATTCCCAATTCATGCATTTTTTTAGCAGTGACTTTGCCAATACCAAAAAACTTTTCGATTGGTAGTTTGTTGACAAAAGGCTCGGCTTGTTCTGGTGTAATAACAAAAAGCCCATTGGGTTTGTCTTGATCAGAGGCTACTTTTGCCAAGAATTTATTTATCGAAACTCCAGCAGAAGCCGTGAGTTGTATTGATGTTTTTATTTTGTCCTTGATTTCTTGGGCTATTAAAGTTGCCGATCTCAGTCCCATCTTATTTTCTGTAACATCAAGATATGCTTCATCGAGAGACAGTGGTTCTACCAGATCAGTATATTCCAAAAATATGCTTCGTATCTGCTCAGAGGCCTCTTTGTATGCGTCAAATCTGGGCTCTACGAATATCAGGTGCGGGCAATTGCGCAATGCAACTGCAGAAGGTTGGGCGGAAAAGACACCAAATTTTCTGGCTTCATAACTTGCTGCGGCGACTACACCTCTTTTCTTTCCACCACCGACAGCGACTGGCTTTCCTCTCAGGTTAGGATTATCTCGCTGTTCGATTGATGCAAAAAATGCATCCATGTCAATGTGGATAATTTTACGCATTTAGTTATAAATATATTCTACTATAATTACAATAGCATTAATTCAGCCAACTAATAAAAATGAAATATGATATTTGGTAATTTTTCTAAAATATGATTACAAAGGCCTAATTATAAATTCATTGGCAATACCAACAGCAGAAAATCTTACGAATAAAGCCATAGGATGCTCTTTGGTGATACTGCATTTTGGCCCTGGTTCAATAAAATATATATAATATTTTTGGCTTCGTGCAGCAAGTTCTTGTGCATCGGGTTTGCCAAGAAAAGACTCTATTTCGGGCATTTTAAAACCACGCATATTGTGCTTTTGTGAAAGCAATTGGTTTTTTAGTTTCATCCTTTCTCCGGTACAACCATTTTTATCCTGATTCCATATCTCAGTAGGGAATTTTTGAAGGCGACTTGTCTTTTTCTTTTTTCTATTGCATCCCGTTTGCAGGAAGAAAATGAATAAAAGGAAAATAACTATTACTTTATTGATTGATCTGTTTGACATTTTTATAAAATAAACAGGCAATGCTATAAAAAAATATCCTTGATCGCAACAATTAAATAAATACGGATTAATATCTCAGAACAATTTTTAATATAATTTTGCAGCTAAACAGTAAAAATCAGAAGTTGATTAATATTTATTGCTGAACACTATTACGAATAATTAAAGCTGAAAAGAAGAATTTATGCAAGTAGAAAATTTAAGATTTGCCGATTTCGCCAAAAATTTGTCAATGCTTACTGTAATAGGAAGTTTACTTTATATGTATGCCTATTCCTCTGATGAAATGGATTTTATAAATAACTCCAAAAACTGGATTACGGAATTACCAAAGACGTTGATATTTTATTTTGGGCTGGGAATTTTTGCAATATTCAATTTTACCTTCATAGTGGGAATTGGCATGTATAAAAATGTTCAAGGGGTTGACGAAATGTCCATCCTGTTTAAAAGCAAAGAACAAAAGCAAAGGTTGCTCATGTGGTTTACTTATTTGTGGGCAGGTATCAATATTTTAATTACATCGATTATCTTTTATCTGGCCTTGTCAAAAATCCATAAAGTGAATGATATTTCTGAGTTTCTATACCTGCCTACTATCGGTTTGCTTGTTTTGGCATTTGTTTTTATAGGAATGGTATTTGCCTTATTTAAAAAATAGAATATCATTTGAGCGTATCTCCAGTTATTCTTTTCAATAACCATTAGCAAATATTAGTAATCTAATATCAGACCGTTTTATTCATTTGAAGCTAATTAAACTCGCTAATATTCCATGGCCATTTTATCACTTTTCATTTTTGATTATTTCGGTATTTAAAGTTTAGAAATTCTTCTCTGAACTGATGAGATAGAAAACAAAATTATTTATCTAAATGTTAAGAATAAGTGACAGGTATTAATAATCTATAAATCAGATTTTTATGAAAATTGATTAAAATGACAGGATATAAATAAATTTTGCAAAGAGATTTTACCTTACCATATTGCTAATTGAATTGATATATCTGTTAATTCAATTGACCGGAGACTGATAAATATTGAAGATTTTCCCAATAAAATTAGATGGCTGAAATTAATGTAGCATATACTGAAGACAATATAAAATCACTTGATTGGAAGGAGCACATCAGGTTGCGACCCGGTATGTATATCGGCAAGTTAGGAGATGGCTCAGCAGCTGATGATGGAATATATGTTTTGGTAAAGGAAGTGATCGACAATTGCATCGATGAATATGTGATGGGCTATGGAAAAAATATTGATGTTAAAGTATCTGAACATCGAGTTGAAATAAGAGACAATGGTCGAGGAATTCCCCTGGGTAAAGTGGTAGATTGTGTATCTAAAATAAATACCGGAGGAAAATATGACTCGCAGGCCTTTCAAAAATCTGTAGGGTTAAATGGAGTAGGTACGAAAGCCGTAAATGCTCTTTCAAACTTCTTTAAAGTCCAGTCGTATCGCGACAAGAAAGTGAAGATTGCAGAATTTGAAAGAGGTCAGTTAATAAAAGAATCAAAAATAATTGACTCTTCTGGTAGAAACGGAACCTTGATAGTTTTTGAACCTGACAGGGAAATGTTCCAGAACTTTCATTTTATCCCCGAATACCTTGAAGAAAAGATATGGAATTATGTTTTCCTGAATTCCGGATTGACAATCACTTTCAATGGTAAAAAATATTTTTCAGAGAGGGGATTATTTGATTTATTAAGTAAAAAGACCAGCGCTGAAAATCTCAGATACCCAATCATTCATCTCAAGGGTCAGGATATAGAAATTTCTTTAACGCATAATAATCAATATGGCGAAGAATATTATTCTTTTGTAAATGGCCAATATACCACACAGGGAGGGACACATCTTGCGGCATTTAGAGAATCATATGTAAAAACGGTAAGAGAGTTTTTTGGGAAAAATTATGATGCTACGGATATACGCGCTAGTGTAGTATCTGCGATTTCTGTTCGGGTAATGGAGCCGGTTTTTGAATCTCAAACTAAAACTAAACTGGGTTCACAAGCCGTTGGTCCTGATGGGCCAACCATGCGAACTTTTGTCAATGATTTTGTTAAGAAAGAACTTGACGATTATTTGCATAAACACAGCCAAGTTGCTGATGCGCTCTTAAAAAGAATACTTCAATCGGAACGGGAACGAAAAGATATTGCAGGGATAAAAAAATTGGCGAATGAACGAGCAAAAAAAGCCAATCTTCACAACAAGAAACTGAGAGATTGCAGAATTCATTTTGATGATAAAAAAGGAGACAGGCGTGATGAAGCAATGATATTTATTACCGAAGGTGATTCGGCAAGCGGATCCATTACTAAATCGCGAGATGTGCAAACTCAAGCTGTTTTCAGTTTGAGAGGTAAGCCTTTGAATTCTTTTGGTCTAACCAAGAAAATTGTTTATGAAAATGAAGAGTTCAATCTTTTGCAACACGCACTTAATATCGAGGATGGGCTCGAAGGTTTGAGATACAGAAAAATAATTGTTGCCACAGACGCTGATGTTGACGGCATGCACATCAGGCTTTTATTATTGACATTCTTTTTGCAGTTTTTCCCGGATGTGGTACGACATGGACATTTGTTTATTTTAGAAACCCCACTTTTCAGGGTTAGAAATAAGAAAGAGACTATTTACTGCTACAGTGAAGAGGAGAAAATTAAAGCAATTGCAAAAGTAGGAGCGAAGCCAGAAATCACCAGGTTTAAAGGTTTGGGAGAGATATCTCCAAGTGAATTTGGAGCTTTCATTGGTGGGAATATTAAGTTGGAACCAATTCTATTAAGCAAAGAAACCAGCATTCAATCTTTGTTAACTTTTTACATGGGTAAAAATACACCTCAACGTCAGGGATTTATTATAGATAATTTGAGGGTTGAAAAAGATTTGGTTGAGGAAGAGCAAAAAGACGGTGTGGCAGAAGAAGTAGAGGCTTAATCATGGATGAAGAAATAAAAAACGGAAACGGGCAGTTTACCAATGAAGGTAATCAGCTTCAGGAAGTTGAACATGTAACAGGAATGTATAAAAAATGGTTCCTGGATTATGCTTCATATGTAATTTTAGAAAGAGCAGTTCCTGCCATTCAGGACGGTTTGAAGCCCGTTCAACGTAGGATACTTCATGCCATGAAAGAAATGGATGATGGACGTTACAATAAAGTGGCCAACATCATTGGCAGCACGATGCAATATCATCCACATGGTGACGCTTCAATTGGTGATGCAATTATAGGCTTAGGCCAAAAGGAACTTTTAATAGACCAGCAGGGAAATTGGGGAGATATTAGAACAGGAGATCGAGCAGCTGCACCAAGATATATAGAGGCACGATTATCGAAATTTGCACTAGAAGTTTTATTTAATCCGCAAACCACAGAATGGCAACTTTCTTATGATGGCAGAAAGAGGGAACCGGTTACATTGCCAGTGAAATTCCCCTTACTTCTCGCCCAGGGAGTGGAAGGCATCGCTGTTGGTCTTTCTACCAAAGTATTGCCTCATAATTTTTGCGAACTGCTTCGTGGCTCCATAGATATTTTAAAAGGGAAAAAAGTAAAGATACTTCCGGATTTTCCAACTGGCGGGTATGCAGATTTTTCCAACTATAATGATGGACTTCGTGGAGGAAGGGTTAAGGTAAGAGCAAAAATTGAAGAACATGATAAGAAGACCCTTATTATTAAAGATATTCCTTTTGGTACCACTACCACCAGCTTGATAGAATCAATTGTCAAAGCAAATGACAAAGGTAAAATCAAGATTAAAAAAGTAGTTGACAATACTGCGCAAGATGTTGAGATAGTGGTAAGCCTGGCACCAAATCAATCACCAGATATCACCATAGGCGCACTTTATGCTTTTACGGATTGTGAAGTTTCTATTGCTCCCAACAGTTGCGTGATTTTAGATGGAAAACCAGTATTTCTGGGGGTAAATGAAATGCTTAAAACATCTACAGATCAAACCGTAGAGTTATTGAGAAGAGAGCTGGAAATAAAAAAAGCTGAACTGTTAGAGAAGATTCTGTTTTCATCCCTGGAAAGAATATTTATTGAAAATAGGATTTATCATGATATTGAAGAATGTGAGACATGGGAAGCCGTAATCGAAACAATAGATAGAGGATTAGATCCATACAAAAGCCAGTTTTATAGAGAAATTACCAAAGATGATATTGTCAGGTTAACCGAGATTAAAATAAAGCGAATTTCGAAATTCGATTCATTTAAAGCTGATGAGCTATTAAAAAAACTACAGGAAGAATTAAAACAAACCGAATATCATCTGTCGAATCTGGTTGAATTTGCTATTAATTATTTTAAAAAACTTCTTGATAAATATGGGAAGGGTAAAGAGCGAAAGACAGAAATAAGAGCCTTTGACTCCATCACAGCAACAGTTGTAGCAGCAAATAATGCCAAACTTTATGTCAATAGAACAGATGGGTTTATTGGTTTTGGTCTTAAAAAAGATGAATATATTTGCGAATGTTCTGATCTGGATGAGATAATAGTTTTTCGCAAAGACGGAAAAATGATTGTAAGCAAAATAGCCGAAAAAGTATTTGTTGGAAAAAATATAGAATACGTTGGCGTTTTTAAGAAAAATGATGAGCGGATGGTTTACAACCTGGTATATCTTGATGCTAAATCCGGGAGATCCAGGGCAAAGAGGTTCAATGTAAAAGGTGTAACAAGGGACAAAGAATACGATCTTACCAAAGGGACTCAGGGGTCAAAAATGTTGTATTTCACTGCAAATGCTAATGGGGAGGCTGAGGTGATCATGGTGAGTCTATCGAGTAGAGCCAGAGCCCGAATAAAAGTTTTTGATTTTGATTTTTCATCTCTGGAAATAAAAGGAAGAGGTGCTGGAGGAAATATATTGACAAAATATCCAGTTAGAAAAATTCAATTGAAAACAGAAGGAAAATCTACGCTGGCCGGTGTTGACATATATTACGATGATTCGATAGGCAGATTGAATCGTGAAGAAAGAGGTAAGCATCTTGGGAAATTTAATGCTGAGGATTATATATTGATTATCTATGATGATGGGGTATATGAACTTACCTCATTTGAATTAACAAATAGGTATGATTTTAAGCACATTGTTTTAATTGAGAAATATGATAAACATAATGTCATAACAACCATTTATATTGATGGTAATACCAAGGTTTCATTTGTAAAGAAGTTTAATATTGAGACCACTACGCTGAATAAAAAATTCCTTTTTATAAGTGAATATAGAGGTTCTAAATTATTATATGCTTCATCGAAAAGTAACATTGTGCTATCAGTGGATGTTAAAAATAAAAGAACTCGAGAAACAAAAGAATTTAAACTAGATGATATAGTGGGAGTTAAGGGTTGGAAAGCAGTTGGAAATAAATTTATTGTTTTGCCAATAATCAAAATTAAAGAGATATCATTTGATGAGCAAGGAACACAAAATTTGCCAACAAGTGATCATGATATCAACAGCTCGATTAGAGAACAAATTGAGCAAGTTGAGTTTGAATCTCAAAAGGAAAAGAAAACGGAGTCTAACGTTGAAGAAATAATAGAATTGCCTCTTGATAATGCTTCACCTACAGATCAGAAAAACAATAAACAAGATGGAAAGTCAACAAGCAATGAAAATACTACTGAAAATAACCAGGATGAAATATTTCATTCAGGAGATACTGTAGAAATGAAGATTGATTTGGAGAAGATAAAAAGGAAAAAAGATCAACTGGGTCTTTTTGATGATTAAACTGGAATTTTATAATCATGCAGAAAAATTAATTGTGATGAGAGGAGTTAAAATAATTTTCATTCTGTTGTTCTCCTTATTTATTATCGGATGTAAGTCGAAATATAGCGCCCACGAAATAGTTAATATTAACGAACATAGAAGAACTTCTGATGATGATTACATTAAGTTTTTAAATACTCAAATCGACCAATTCCCAAAGGCGGAAGGTAATTATATTAAACTCGCCAATATCTATAATAAACAAGGAGAGCAGAAAAAATCATTTAATCTATTGTTCAAGGCTAACAAAGAAGTTCCGGAAAGTGTAAATATTTTTATTTTACTTTCAGAACTTTATTTAGAAGAGGGAAATGCAGAAGAACTTTCTATAACATTAAAAAAAATCCAGAAAATAGCTCCAGACAATATTGATTTTTTGAAGATGTCTGCTGCATACTCACTTTTGCTCAAGGATTATACAAATGCAATTTTTTTTACAAATAGAGCTCTACTTATCAATCCATATGACAACGAAAATTTATTTCTTAGGGGTAGTGGGCAACTTATGAGCAAAGATAGCCTTAGTGCGTTAGCAAGCTTTGAAGAAGCTTACAAATTGAAAAAATCGTATAATAATTTCAAATCTATTTATTATCTATTTCTCAACTTAAAAGAATATGGAAAAGCAAAATTGTCATTAGAAGATTTTGAATCCAAAAATGCCAAACATCAACTATGTTTTGAATGGGGCGTGTATTACAAAGAAATTGGGAAAATGGATTCTTCAAAAATGATTTTATTGAATTGCCTGTCAAAGGGAATTAATGAATCGAGAATAGATTTGGAACTTGCTAAAATATATTTTGACAAGGGTGACGTAGATTCCACATTTTTTTATGTGAACAAATTTATTGCCTTAAACCCAAAAGGCATTGATGGCTATGTATTGAAAGCTAAAGCCTTAGAAAAAGTTCTCTATTATACAGAAGCCAGGAGTTTGTTTTCTAAAGCCTTAGAAATTGATAGTACTTCAACATTAGCAATTAATGGATTGGAAAATCTTGAAAGAAAAGTTGCATATTTGCGCATCAAAAACAGAAAGGAAGAAAATCTAAGGCAGATTGAGATACTCAAGCCATTGAATTCCAGAGAGATAAATTAATTTTTTTTATGAGTGATCAAATTGTAAAAATAACCCTGCCAGATGGTTCGGTAAAAGAATACAGTAAGGGAATTACAAGTCATGAAATTGCCATGGGGATTAGTGAAGGTTTGGCAAGAAATGTATTAGCATCAATAGTTAATGGTAAAATATGGGATTCATCCAGACCAATTGTGGAGGATGCTGAAGTTCAATTACTGACTTGGAATGATGAGGATGGAAAGAACACATTTTGGCATTCATCAGCTCATCTTATGGCCGAGGCTCTTGAAGCAATTTATCCTGGTGTGAAATTTGGTATTGGTCCACCTGTGGAAACAGGTTTTTACTATGATGTTGATTTTGGTGATCTGGAATTTGACTCTGCTGATTTGGGGAAAATAGAGCAAAAAATGACCGAGCTTGCCAGGCAAAAAAATAATTTTGAAAGAGAAGAAGTTTCAAAAAAGGATGCTATTGAGTATTTCACTGAAAAAGGTGATGAATATAAATTGGAGTTATTGGAAGATTTGGAGGATGGAACAATCTCATTTTACAAACAAGGGAATTTTACAGATTTGTGCAGAGGCCCACATATTCCTAATACAGGAGCAATAAAGGCTATTAAACTGACAAATGTTGCTGGGGCATATTGGCGTGGCGATGAAAGTCGCAAACAATTAACCAGACTTTATGGTGTTACTTTTCCAAAGAAAAAGGAACTTGATGAGTATCTTATTCTTTTGGAGGAGGCTAAGAAAAGAGATCATAGAAAGTTGGGTAAGGAACTAGAGTTATTCACTTTTTCAGAAAAGGTAGGCCAAGGTCTTCCATTATGGTTACCAAAAGGGGCTATGCTAAGAGAGAAACTGGAAAGTTTTTTAAAGAAAGCGCAGTTAAAAGCAGGTTATGAGTCTGTTATTTCACCTCATATTGGGCACAAAAATCTTTATGTCACTTCAGGGCATTATGAAAAATATGGCAAAGACTCTTTTCAACCAATCCATACACCAAATGAAAATGAGGAGTTTTTATTAAAACCCATGAATTGCCCGCATCATTGCGAAATGTACAAATTCAGACCACGGTCATATAAGGAATTGCCTATACGTTTTGCAGAATTTGGCACAGTGTACAGGTACGAACAAAGCGGAGAATTGCATGGGTTGACAAGAGTAAGAGGATTTACGCAAGATGATGCACATATTTTTTGCTCACCAGACCAGGTTAAAGATGAGTTTAAAAAAGTGATAGACCTTGTGTTGTATGTTTTTAAGTCAATGGGTTTCAATGAATTTGTCACCCAAATCTCATTACGCGATCCGGAAAATAAGGATAAGTATATTGGAGACGATGAAGCTTGGAATAAAGCAGAAAAAGCCATAATTGAAGCCACTGAAGAAAAAGGTTTGAAAACGGTGATAGAGCTTGGTGAGGCCGCATTTTATGGCCCCAAACTGGATTTCATGGTCAAGGATGCCCTGAAGCGTAGTTGGCAATTAGGAACAATACAGGTAGATTATAATTTGCCTGAACGGTTTGAGTTGGAATATGTGGGAGCAGATAATCAAAAACACCGTCCTGTAATGATTCATAGGGCTCCTTTTGGTTCTATGGAAAGATTCGTCGCCATATTACTAGAACATACTGCGGGAAAATTTCCATTATGGTTAAGCCCTCTGCAATATATTATTCTTCCCATATCTGAAAAATATGCGGATTATGCCAATAAAGTTCATCAAGAATTGAATCAAAATGAATTAACCGGTTATGTAGATCACCGTGATGAAAAAATTGGACGTAAGATTCGAGACGCAGAAGTTAGTAAAATCCCATTCATGTTTATTGTTGGAGAAAAAGAAGCTAATTCAGGTTCAGTTTCCATAAGAAAGCAAGGAGAGGGAGATGTTGGCCAAGTTAAGCAAACAGACTTAATTTCATTTATGAATAAGGAATTAGAAAAGAGTTTGTTGTTGGAAAACTGATTATCAAATAACTATTTTATTATAGTTATTTTAAATACAAAAAATATTGCGGATATTTGCAACTTTATTTTTTACACATTAAAAAAAGGAGGTTAAAATCAGTAAACAAAGACCCTTTAATAGAAATCGTAGAAATTTTAGAGGACGACAAGAAGAACCTTACAAAATAAATGAAAGAATTACAGCAACTCATGTTAGAGTAGTTGGAGAAAATGTAGAAGTCGGAATATACGATATTAATCAAGCCCAGGATTTTGCTAATGAACAAAATTTAGATTTAGTTGAGATTTCACCAAAGGCTGATCCGCCTGTTTGTAGGATTATTGATTACTCCAAATTTAAATATGAGCAGAAAAAAAAGCAAAAGGAAATTAAAGCTAAAGCTCAAAAAACAATAATGAAAGAGATTCGGTTTGGTCCGAATACAGATGACCATGACTTTAAATTTAAATTGAAGCATGCAATCAATTTTTTGAATGACGGAGCAAAAGTAAAGGCTTATGTCCATTTTGTAGGACGTACAATTGTCTTTAAAGAAAGAGGGGAAATTTTATTGTTGAAATTTGCGCAACAATTAGAAGAATATGGAAAGGTAGAACAATTGCCAAAATTGGAAGGAAAGAGAATGGCAATTTTTATATCACCTAAAGTAGGAAAGAAATAATTTT
>CAYREN010000133.1:0-11104 GCA_964423255.1 uncultured Roseivirgaceae bacterium
TTACATCCAGAATAGGATAAAACTTGATCATCCCTTTTTTCTCTTCAAAAATATTAAGCTTTTCCCGGTGGCTACTTTGCCAAGACATCAAGCCCGATATCCAAACTTCATGTTGATCTCTTACTTTTTCAAAAGGTTCAACTTTGTTGATTCGGCAGCACTCATCCGGGTCGTATTGCCATAGTTCGCCTTGTTTGGAATATTCGTTCTGCTCTTTATCTGGATTAATATCTATCACATTGAGGTCAAATAATTTTGTTAATTTTTCTTTGTATTCCAACGTTTCCTTGAAATGATATGAAGTATCAATGAAATGGACAGGTTGTTTGACTCCTGATTTATAAAAAAGATACAATTGAAAAACTGCGGTAGTACCAAATGAGGAAGACAATAAAATATTATCAAAATCATTATAAATTTCCCTGATGCGTTCTACAGGAGAAAGGGTAATATATTTTTTATTCAATTTCTCAAGATCCGGTTTCTTGGCGGATACACTCAATGTACTTTGAATATTTTTGATTACTGTTTCCATTCCATTAATTACTTTTTGTGATTAGAGACGAAGTCAATTTATTGAGTTCTTTAACTTTATATTCAAAATCACCTTTTAAATTGTTTCTGAAAGTATTCAAATTATTTATTAATTCTTGAAGATTATCTGGTAGAGACTCTTCCATATATTCCCGAAACCTCTTGGCAAAAGTTGGTGATTTGCCATTTGTACTAATGCCAATTTTTAAATCACCTTTCTGTACAACCGAACCAAGATAAAAATCGCAAAGCTCTGGTGTATCAGCAACATTGGTCAAAATCCTTCTTTTCCGTGCCTCAGCCTTTGTCCTAACATGTAATAGTTTGTCATTTGTGGCAAGAATAAGTAAATCTACCCCAGCTAAATCACTAATGAAGAACTTTCTTTTGAGCAATTTTATATTTGGGTTATTTTTCATAATCTCAAATATCTCTTTACAAACCTCCTCAGCAACTATTGTTACAATTGCTGCAGGGCTACTTTTTAGCAAAGCATTTATTTTTTCCAGACCAACATTGCCTGCCCCCACCAATAATGTGTGAAGGTTTTCCAGTTTAAGAAATATCGGATATAATTTATTTTGTCCCATTTGATTTACAAATCATTAATTAGTATTTGGTTTCTGACAAGTTTAGAAAATTCATCTTTTTTTGTATACCTCACAATTTCACCGACTAAAATAATAGCCGGAGATGAAAGCCCTTTTTCCTTGACAACATCTGAGATAGTATCAATTGTTCCCAGCCCAAGTTTTTCATCTGATCGAGATCCATTTTGAATAATTGCAATTGGAGTTTTCTCCTTATTAAATGAACAAAAAACTTTTACGATTTCTATCAGATTTTTCATGCCCATTAATATCACCACTGTGCTATTTGACTGTGCTGCGAGGTGAAGATCCTTGGACAAATGGCCAGATCTTGTCGTTCCTGTCACTACCCAAAAGCTATCGGAAACGCCTCTGTGTGTAAGTGGAATTTTTTGCATTGCAGGTATGGCCAAGGCACTGCTAATTCCCGGAACCACATCTGTATTAATTCCATGAAAGGTGGCATACTCAATTTCCTCAAGGCCTCTACCAAATACAAACGGATCGCCACCTTTGAGTCTTACAACATTTCCATGGCTATGTGCATATTTTACAATTAGCCTGTTAATTTCATCTTGCTGTGCGCTGTGCATTCCTGCTCTTTTACCAACAAATATTTTAATTGATTTTCCAGGTGCAAATTTCAAAATTCCTTTGTTGACCAGAGCATCATACAATACCACATCAGCCTCTGCTAGTGCATTAATCCCTTTGAGCGTAATTAAATCAATATCACCAGGACCTGCTCCTACGAGAGTTAATTTCGGTATTTTATTTATTTCTTTCATCTTAATTGCTCGGAATAGCCTCCCTATCTCTTACAGATTTTATATTTTGAAGAAAATCAAAAGCGTTTTTTAAGTATGATTCAGCAAATTCTATGGCAGGTTCATTCTTATTGATTTGTAGGATATGTTCTTTGAACGATCCTTCTTCAAATTTGAATATTCCTTTTTCTACCAATATTTTATCAAAATCATTAATCACACTCATTTGCGAACTGTTCTTTACATTTTCTCCTAAAAGCATTGCCTTAGCACTATTTATCATGACATTGTAGCTGTGATAAATTGAGTCTGCATATTGTTTGTCGGAAAGCGCATCCTTTGCCCAACCCAATTTTTCTTCTGAATCAAATAGCAAGGTAGATACCAAGTCTATAATTACTCCTGCACATTCTCCAACAGCAGTTTGCACATAAAAATTATTTTCCTGGCCCCAGTCCACAAATTCTGAATCCTCAACATACTCAAGGTTTGCCTGCGGTTTTAGTAAATGGTAAAAGTACATTTTGCCTTGCCGCTTAAAATAATCTTTATAGTATTCTCCATCGTTTCCATTAGTTTCAAAATCATCAAATAATATTCTCAGCACTTCTGGGCCTCTTTTACTGGGCACTTTTATTACCCTCTCAGCAATTTCTCCTTCTCCATTGGAGTTTACGCCTCCTCCTAACAATACCTGGATGGCAGGCAATACATTGACTCCTTTTTTAATTGAGCTTCCATGAAATCCAATGCTTGCCAAGCCATGCTGGCCACAAGAATTTGGGCATCCACTTATTTTAATTTTAATATCATTATTTTGAATCAAATCTGGATATTCCTTTATTATCACTTCCTCCATCGCTTTTGCAATGCCGGTACTACTTGAGATGCCAAGGTTACAAGTATCCGTACCGGGACATGCTGTAATATCCGCCGTACTATCGAATCCCGGTTCAGCTAGGCCAACTCTATTCAATTCATTGAACAAAGGTTTTAATGCCTCTTTAGTTACAAACTTTAGTAAGTATCCTTGGTTAACTGTAATTCGAATATCATCATCAGCATATTTTTCTGCTATATCGGCAAATCTACGTGCAAGATCTGAAGACATATCTCCCAGCAGTAACTTCACATAAACCCCAAAGAAGCCACCTTGCTTTTGTTTGAATACATTAGTTTTAATCCATTTATCAAACTTTTCAGAGTCATCAACTTTAACATCTGAATAATCTCGCACCTCAGGAAGTTTTGGTTCTAAACTATAAGAAGAATGGTCCACTTTAAATGTTTTTATACTTATTGCTTTTTGTTCTTCAGCGACAAGTTTTAAAAGTTCTTCAAGACCCAGATTGTTTAATAGAAATTTCAATCTTGCTTTAGTTCTACGCGCTCTCTCACCATATCTATCAAAAACTCTTAAAAGACCTTCGGTAAATGGAATTAATTGATCTTCTTCTAAAAATTCAAATGCAAGTTTTGCAAGGAAAGGCTGGGCACCAAGACCCCCTCCAATGTACACTTTAAATCCTCTGATTTCTTTGCCATTTACAATTTTAATTTTCGGGATCACTCCTACATCATGGATAAAAACAAATGCAGAGTCTTCTTCGCTCGAAGAAAAAGCAATTTTGAATTTCCTTCCCATTTCCTGGCAGACCGGGTTTCTAAGAAAATATTCAAACATGGCATGGGCATATGGGCTAACATCAAATTTTTCATTTGGATCAATTCCTGCTTTGTCTGAGGCCGTAATATTTCTTACTGTGTTGCCGCAAGCTTCTCTTAGCGTAATGTTGTCTTGCTCAAGTTTTGCCCATAATTCTGGTGTTTTGTCAAGACTCACATAATGAATCTGTATATCTTGTCTGGTAGTAGCATGCAATTTACTACTGGCATATTCATCAGAAAGATCGGCAATGCGCCTGAGTTGACGAAAAGTCATTTTCCCATATGGAATTTTAATACGTATCATTTGCACACCTTGCTGGCGTTGGCCATATACTCCTCGTGCAAGTCGAAGACTTCTAAATTTTTCTTCGTCAATCTGTAAGTTTTTAAATTGAGAGATTTTGTTGGCCAGGTCAATGATATCATTTTCGACTACCGGGTTGTTTAGGTTTTCTAATTCACTTCTGAAACTTTGCATAGTTGTTTTAATTTTTTGACATAAAAAAAGCCTTTCTCAATATTGAGAAAGGCTTAGAATAATTCTTTTAAATTGGTTTTATATCATAAACTTTTTTTGATTTAAACCCAATAAACCTTTCTCAATAATTTCTGTACAACAACACCAGAACCAGCAGGCACATCGTTTTGAAGCAGAAATTTTGCAGTTTACGGGATTCATTCTATAGTTTATAAATTGGTTTTTCTATAATCGAAATACAATTTTACGTCAATTAATTTTTAATTACAAAGATACTTACGCAATACTTGAACTATTGGATGATTAAAAATGGGAAATGTAAATATTTGGACATTTGACCATTTCAATAATAATTATAAAATATTCTGTCATCCATACTATTTTTTTCTTCTCTTGTGAAACTTGATCTCTATATAAATCTGTCTAATTTTGTGTTGCTAAATCAAACTGTTTTTCAAGTTGTTTGGCTGTTTACAAACAAATTATTTTTAGTGTCCTCTAATAAATGAAGCATCTCTACTCACTCATTGTTGATCATTTCAAGGAGATACTTTCTGGTTTAAAAAAATCTAATTCTTTTGTTAGAAACGTAGCTTACAGTTTAAGTGGCAATACTTTAGTTTTAGGTATTGGCTTTTTATTAACACCTGTCATTGCCAGAATTTATGGGCCTTCAGCCTATGGCCAATTTGCAATTTTTACTGCTATATCTAGTTTGATTCAACCACTATCTACTTTTCAACTGCCTGCTGGTTATGTCGCTGCAAAAAATAGGGAAGAGTTTTTCTCATTAGTTAGATTATCCGTTTTCTTTCTATTAAGTATTTCCACCTTGAGTTTAGTGGGCATATTATTTTATATAAATATGTCTAATAACCCAAATAGTAAGTTATATCTATATATACCAATTTACGTACTTTTCGCAGGTTTTTATTCAATCATGCGAGGGTGGAATATAAAACTTCAAGAATTTAAAAAATCAGCAAAGTCCAAAGTCTTTGCTGCTTTGTTGGGAAAGTCTAGCACGCTTTCCGTAGGATTATTTTATACCCAATCTGCCTTTGGATTGATTATAGGTAGCATAGTTTCTTTTATATCCGAATCATTAGGGTTGATTAGCAAAAAAATGCTGATAGAAGCTAAGCTCATATTAAAGCAGAAAATAATATTTAATGTTTATAAAGTCACACTTTTCAATTTTAAACAGTATCCGACCTATGTTACTTTAAACACAGTAATAAATAACCTTAGTAACCAAATACCCATTTATTTTATTGCTGCCCAGTTTACAAATGACAATGTGGGATTGTTCTCGTTGTCTTTAAGCCTTATTCAAATACCCTTAAATCTTATGGGGACCTCTATCGGGGCCGTGTTTTTACCAAAAATATCTCGAATAATAGATGAAAAAGAAAAGAGGAATAAAACGATCACAGATTTATACAACAAATTATTCTATCCAGGGATTATTTCTTTAATCGTAATTGCATTTGTTCTGCGAATGTTTTTAACTCCAATTCTTGGAATGGAATGGAGTGGGGCCAGTTATTTAAGTTCATTCATGGCGGCATCCTTTTCCTTTAGCATTGTTGCATTACCTATTTCAGTGGTTTACAGATTAATTAATATTGAAAAGACCAACTTAAATTTAACTCTGATTTTCGGGGCTTTAAAAGTTTTCGGATTAGTAATTTGTGGAATAATCGGAAATTTTAATGTTACAGTTTTTATTTACTTCTTTATTATGCTTCTTCACAATTGTGTAAAGATCATGGTATTGTACTACAAATTGAATATCAAGCTATTACCAATATTTAGAGACCTATTGTTGGTAATTATTATTTATGTGATTTCATATTTGTTGGTCTATTAATTCTTAAAAGTGAAAATCTTAATCAAGGGATATTACGGGTTTGGAAATTTGGGAGACGACATTTTAATGTTGGTCACCTATAATTTGGTTAAGGAGAATTATCCAAATTCTGAGATTACCATCTTTTCTAATAATACAGAAAATTTAAATGAATTTAATCAGAAGCCAGGTTATAACAAATACATATACAAAATAATAGGAGAAGAGGTGCCACTAATTGACTGGACATTTAAAGGTTATTTTGACTTGGTAGTAAATGGTGGAGGAGGCATTTATTTTGACAACAAAAAGGGACCTGCTTATTACTATATAATTAATAAGTTACTAAAATGGATAGGGATAGATTGTGTTTATAAGTTTGATTCAATTATCAGGATGATTACAAATAGACCTAATCATATAAAATTTGGAAGACGTTTAGGAGTGGGAATTGGAATTGGTGATTTTCATTCTTCTTCTAAAAATTACTACAAAAAAATGAGCGAAATTGGCTCCTATTATAAAATTGTATTGCGTGATCAATCGAGCATTGAATTTCTGGATAAGCAAAATCTAAGAAAAGAAAAGTTTGGACTAAGTACAGACCTTGCTTTTATAAATTCCTGGAACAAGTGGATATGGCGAAAAAGAGATCGTATCAAATCTGTTGGTATTATCATTAAGGACAATCTTGAAGATTCTCTACCAGGTATTTTTGAACTACTGCACCAAAAACTTAAAGTCAGAAACATTGAAGTGACATTCTATTCTTTTGACAAAAATTATGATGTCAGAAGTCCTGGATTGTTTAGTAAATTTAATTTTGTACAATATGATCCTTTGGCACTTTCCGACTATCTGAGTAAGCTACATAATGAAGATTTACTTTTCACAACACGTGCTCATGGGGCAATTATTGGAGCTTGTTTAGGTGTACCTTCGCTTGTACTGAACACAGAAATTAAGCTGAAAGAAGTATCAAGTATGTTAAAAAGATCATGCAAAAGGATAGACTCATGGGAAATTGAAAAACTTATAAACGCCTTTGAAACCGTTAATAATAATTATTCAAACACTTTGAAAAATTTGAAAATTGATTTTGAAGAAAATCACGTTTTGGCAAAGAAACTAATTGAAGCAATTAATTTATAAATGCAATTTTCTATTATTATTCCGACGTATAATAGAGCTGACAAAATTGGTACAGCAATTAAATCGGTACTAAATCAAAAGTACATTGATTTTGAGTTGATAATTGTAGATGATGGCAGTACTGATAATACTTTGGAAGTTGTTGAAATGTTCAAGGACAATCGAATTCACTATTTTAAGAAGGAAAACGAAGAAAGGAACATCGCTCGAAATTATGGGATAAAAATGGCTAAAGGGGAATACATTGGTTTTCTGGATTCTGATGATATTCTATATAATAACCATTTGAATGAGGCTTATTTAATGATATCAACATTAAGGTTTCCAGAAATTATTCATCTAAATTTTGAACGTAAAAACAGTTCATTAACTTCTTCAACGTTAACAGAAAAGCACATTCAAGATTTAAATAGTGTTTTAATTAATGAAAATGTATTGTCGTGTAATTCAATGATTATTAAGAGGGAAGTTATTAGTAAATATCAATTTCTAAATAGTTCAGATGCAATAATTAGTGAAGATCACTATTTATGGCTAAGGTTAGCTGTTCGTTATAAAATTTATATTTCTTTGGCAGTGACAAGTGCAGTAATTGAGCATAAAAGCCGAAGTTTAAATAGTATAGATGTCGAAAAATTAAAAAAGGGGATTGAAGAAATAATTAATGCGTTAAAAAGAGACAAAAAATTTTTAATTTATTATGGTTGGAAGGCGAATAGATTTTTTTCTTATAAATATATATTTGTAGCCTTACAATTGGTAACACAACATAGAAAACTGGAAAGTGCTAAATACCTATTTATAGCGTTAAAAGATTTCCCTCCAATTATTTTCTCAAAAAGATTTCTGGCTGTTACAAAACATTTGATAATGAAAATATAATTTCACTAAACCTCCAATTGATACTGTGAATAAAAATAATATTCTCATGATTCTGCCGGAATTTGGATATGGTGGTGCTGAGAAATCCTTTTGTACATTAAGCGTTGAATTAGCAAAACTCTACAACATAAAAATTGTCGTTTTCAACTTGATTTCAGCTCCTGTTTATCCAATTGATGGTGAAATACTGACTTTGGAAGTATATTCGTCAAATAATTGGATCACAAAACTTATTGGTTTTTATAAAAGAGTAATTCGCCTGAGGAAGATTAAAGCACAATTCAAACCTTTTGCGAGTATTAGTTTTTTGGAGGGTGCAGATTATATCAATTTACTGTCTTCACAAAAAGATAAAACAATCGTCAGCATACGTGGATCCAAGATTTATGATAAAGAGATAAAGGGAATATGGGGCCATATCAGAAAAAAAATATTGATCCCGTTTCTATATAATAAAGCCAACTCAATTGTTATTGTCAGCAGACTATTAAAAGAAGAGTTAACCCAATTTGGAATTACAAAACCAATTTTTTCTCACATCCCAAATGGGTACAACTTTGACTCAATAATTCATAAGTCACAGATGGTTTTTAGTGATGAATTTAGGGATTTATATAATTTTCGATATTTGGTAAATGTAGGAAGGCTTCATCCTCAAAAAAATCAAAAAGGTTTGATTGCTGTATTTAGTGAACTTAAGAAGTTTGATGAAAAATTGAAATTGGTAATTGTTGGTGATGGAGACGAATATGATTCCATATTATTGAAATGTAAACATTTTGGTCTAAAGACATTTCCACAGCAGTCAGATATAAATTCCTCAGATGTGATCTTTACTGGATTTCAAATAAACCCTCATGTCTTTGTTAAAAATTCATTATCATTTATTCTTAGTTCAGATTGGGAAGGTTTTCCAAATGCTTTGGCAGAGGCAATGATTCTTGGCAAACCTGTTATTAGTTCCGATTGTTATACTGGACCAAGAGAGTTAATTGCCCCTGAGAAATTATTATCGCACCTTGAATCCACCTCCGAAAGGACAAGTTTAGGTCTGCTACTACCTGTTTTAGGTTCTAAAACTGAAAATGGTACTATTAATTTGTGGGCTAAAGAAATAAATAATTATTCGCTGGAATTGGATACGATAAGTGACAAATCACTGAGTAATAAGATTAAAGAATATCATATAGATTTTGTGATTGAGAAGTGGGTTAAACTACTTAGCACATTAAACGATTAAAAGTAAATTATATTGAAAATAATGATTCGTGTAAAAAATAAATTAATATTTCAATTTCATCAATGAGGCCATATTAATGTTATAATATATGCTTTTTAATTCACTGGAATATTTATGGTTTTTCCCTTCTGTAGTAATTATATACTATTTGTTACCTCAAAAATATCGTTGGATACTTTTATTGGTTGCCAGCTATTATTTTTATATGAGCTGGAAAGTAGAATATATTTTTTTAATCATTTTTTCAACAATTGTCGATTATACACTTGCTATAAAAATTCACAAAGAAAAAAATAAATCGCACAAAAAATTTTACTTGATAGCTAGTCTTTTTAGCAATTTGGGATTATTGGCAGCTTTTAAGTACGCTAATTTTATTTCAGAAAATATAAATCAATTATTAACTTTTACAAGAATGGGATTTCACTTCCCATATATGGATATTTTACTTCCGGTTGGTATTTCATTTTATACCTTTCAGACCCTTAGCTACACCATAGATGTATATAAAGGAAAAATTGAACCCGAGAGAAATCTGGGTAGATTTGCTCTTTTTGTTACCTATTTTCCACAGCTTGTAGCAGGTCCAATTGAACGTGCCAGTACGTTTATTCCAGAGTTAAAAAGGAAGTTCATATTTAATTATATTGATATTGTTAGTGGCTTAAGAAGGATTTTATGGGGGCTATTCAAAAAAGTAGTTGTTGCTGATAGAATATCAGTAATAGTAAACCACGTGTATGCTACAAGTGATGAACAAAATGGACTTACTTTACTTTTTGCAACTTACCTTTTTGCCTTTCAGATATATTGTGATTTCTCTGGATATTCTGACATTGCTATTGGCTCTTCAAGGATTCTTGGCATTAAGATTATGGAGAATTTTAAAGCGCCATATTTTTCAAAATCAATAAGTGAATTTTGGTCTCGATGGCATATTTCTTTATCTACGTGGTTCCGCGACTATGTCTATTTCTCTCTTGGTGGAAATAGGGTGAAGATTAGTAGAATGCTTATAAATATTTTGATTGTTTTTGTAGTCAGTGGATTTTGGCATGGCGCTAATTGGACATTCATTGTTTGGGGCTTAATTCATGGATTATTATTAATTGTTGAGTACTTTATGAAATTGGATTCAAAAGTACTAACAAGCCTTTCCTCAAGTCAAAAGTTGATAAGAATTTTAGTCAATTTTAATCTGGTAACTTTAGCTTGGATATTTTTTAGGGCTCATTCTATTCATCATGCCATTGATATATTAAATAGCATTTTTACTATAGGTGACTGGCAGTTTAACATAAACTATTTAAGCACAATAGTAGGAGGGATACCAATGGTTACATGGCCAAAATTAATGCTCTCTATTGTTTTTGTTTTTATTATGATCACAATAGAATACGGTATTTATTTCAGTAATTTCAGACAGCGGTTTTTTGCCCTTCAAATCAATATTAGATGGGGTTTATATTATGCAGTATTACTTTGTATCATTTTGTTTGGCAACCATGGAAACATTGAATTTATTTATTTTCAGTTTTAGTCTATGACAAGATTCATTTTCAGATTTGGAGTCTTTAGTGGCTTATTCATTTTTGGTTTGTTCGTTTTCAGTACTTTTTTAAAAGTAGGGCAAGAAAACTATGATTCATCTGCTTGCTACAAATTAAAAATTTTTCTTAATGACAAATCAATAGATAGTGAAGTAATTATCTTTGGAAGTTCAGTAGCTGAAGGAGCTTTGAATCCAGAAATTATCACCAACATAACTGGTAAATCTACATTCAATGCAGCATTAAGTGGAAGGAGGATAATTGACTGGAGTTGTATTGCATTTTCTTTCATTGATTATTCCGAAAATAATAATGTGATTATTTTGGATATTTTTCCAAACGTTTTTAATGAAACTGATCAGCTATACCAGCCTCATGAATTTTATCCGTA
>CAYREN010000134.1:0-11103 GCA_964423255.1 uncultured Roseivirgaceae bacterium
CTAGTCACTTCTCACATTTGAAAGGGTAACAACAGCCCTTTTACAAATTCCTCCAATTGGCGGATTAAATTTTGAAATTGAGATTTCGACTGAAGTGACCAATGGAAATTTAGCAAAAACAGCATTCATAATTCTTCCTCCAATATTTTCTAATAAACGTGATGGCTTTCCCATCTCATACCGGATTATTTGGTATAATTCTTCATAATCAATTGTTTCAGATAGTTTGTCGTCTGTGCCAGCTTTATCCAAAAAAGTTTCAATAGTAA
This sequence comes from uncultured Roseivirgaceae bacterium, assembly GCA_964423255.1. GTDB lineage: Bacteria > Bacteroidota > Bacteroidia > Cytophagales > Cyclobacteriaceae > JAAUQL01. The sequence goes on from CAYREN010000134.1 coordinate 270, forward strand.
TATCTACGCCATACTTATTGCCAATTTTTTGCTCTTCGTCATAGAAGCCATGAAACGCAAAAAATTCCAGCCCATCTAATGTAATTTTACCCATGATTTATTCGAGGAGGTCAAAAAATGATTTTTCCGGATTTCCAGATTTACTAACTGGTTCTTTCTTTTTTCTATCGGATTTTTTTGTCTCTATTTCTTTTTTCTCCATGTTTTTCTCTAAGTCCGCAGATTTAAATTTGAAATTCTTTAAATCATAATTCTCAGCAAATTCTCTGGCGTCTTTAATATATTTATCAATATCAATTTTATCCTTTTGCTTTTTAAATTGTTGTACACGTTCCAATGCTGCTGAAGACAAGTTTGTGATGTCATCGATCAAATTTTCTTTTAGGCTTTGTGCAGAATTGAAATTGTGTTCCAAAGACTTTATTTCAGAAAGCATATTGCCAATTATCTCCCGGGCATGCTTTTCGGTGTTTTCTATAATTATCTTCGATTTTGCTTTGGCGTCTCTCAGGATATTATCAGACTTCATCTGCGACTCTTTCAACTGAAGTTCGGCGGCTTTCTTGGCCTGCTCTATCATATTTGTACCAGTGTCTTCAGCTGTTTTCAATGTTTTATAAAGAGAATTTTCTACTTCACGCAATTTTGAAATCTCCTTTTCAGCATGCTCGTATTTGATCACAAGCTCCTTTTTTTCATCCATGGTTTTCTCCCATTCAGAACTCAGTATTTGTAAAAATGCAAGCACTTCATCCTTGTCGTATCCCCTGAATACTTTTTCAAAAGTCTTTTGTCTTATTTCTATTGGCGTGATTTTTATTATAGCCATATTATCGAAAAATATATTATTGATTTTTTAATATTTTTATAATACAAAAATATGTTTAAAGTTGATAAAATATTACTAATTAAAACCCAAATCCCATATAGATATTTTTTTGTCGTCGCTACATGAAAGCATCTGGTTTTTATGCTTTGTCCACAACACTTTATTTACAGAACTTAAATGCCCCGCATGTCTGGATTTATCCAATACTTTTAAGAGGCGAAACGTCTCCGAATCCCATACTTTAATTGATTTATCCATGCTTCCTGATACAAAATATTTAAAGTCAGGACTGAAACTCAACGAATTTATTGCAAACATATGCGCAACAACAGAGTGCCCCAATTCATAATGATTGAACGGATTCCAACTTTTAATGCTTGCGTCTCTACCAGCACTTATCAATTGATTATTTTCAGGATTATAAACAACCGAAAAAACTGATGCCCGATGACCGTCAATGAGGTATTTTTGTTTGAGATCATCTAATTTAAGGATATGTATACTATTATCGCTTAGTCCAATTGCAAGCTCTCCCAGCTTATTATTTACAGCAATAGACCTTATGCTTTTTTCAGATAGCCTTGTCCTTTTAATTATGCTCATTGAAGCAAGGTCAACGATTGTAAGTACCCCATCTCCAGATCCAATGAATAAACTGTTTTTATAACTCTTAATTTCGAATATTCTTTCATTGGAAATCTCCAAAGACCCAATTTCATTTTTGCTATGCAAGTCTATCAGATGAATCCCATTGAAATTTTGTCCAATAACCAATATATTTTCTTTTTGCAGATGATGCAATGCAAATACCGAGTTTTTCATGTTGGCAATTAGATGACCCGTTTCAGGATTATTCATATCCCATTCAACCACCATTCCATCTCCACTGGCAGAATAGAACAAATTGCTTTTTTGCCCTTGTTCAAGAGAGTATATGCAATCCCGATGTCCATCAAGGCTGAAAAGCTTTTGAACATTTACTTTCATAAAACTAATTGTGAAAAAACTTTAATAATATTTTTATAAACTTGCGAAATATTTATTATTGAATATTTATGCCAATTACAAAAATAGAGAAAATAAATAGCAATGCTTTTTGGTGTTTTTGGGAAATTACCGAGTCCGTTGATCAGCTACGTGAAAAGATAATGCTAAGTGAAAATGGCGAAAAAGAACTTGCAAAAATAAGCCATCCCACAAAGCAAAAAGAACGTTTAGCATCCAGATGCTGTGTGAAAGAACTTGTAGAACACATCAGAAAACCGTACGAAGGCATTACTAAAGACGAGCATGACAAGCCGCATTTAATAGGGCTTAATTTTCATATTTCTATCTCACACAGTTTCCCTTTTGCAGCAGCAATAATTCATAAAATGCTGCCGGTAGGAATTGACATAGAAAAACCAAATGAAAAAATTGGTCGCATTGCTCACCGGTTTTTAAATGACGATGAGTTTGCCGACTGTGATGGGAATTTTAAAAAATTGTGTATTTACTGGGCAGGCAAGGAGGCAATTTTTAAGTTAAACGGAAAAACAGGTCTTAACTTTAAAGAGGATATAAGCATTGCACCATTTAACTTACAAAAACAGGATGTAATCAGGTCTGAATTTAAGGTAGAAAATGAAAATGCCAGAATAGCACTTAATTACCAAGAATTTAAAGATTACATAATTTGCTATTGTTTTTAATCAATCTTATCAGAAATTAATAATCTTTATTTATTGTAAGATCTGAATCCATTGCAATTAGCATTTGTTTTACTTCATCAGATTTGTAGTGGTCGCCATTTTTCTCAAAAGAGATCACCAAGTTTCTCAATATCCTTTTTATTATATCCTCATTTTTACATGGTTCAAAGAACAATTCCATAGGATTGAGGTGCAATTGTTGAACATAATTTTCAATGTCTTTCTTAGAAAAAATCAATCCTTTGTTAAATGCATTTATATAAAACTGATTATTTTCATTTTTATAAGTACACATAAATAAATTTGGCAGGTTGACACCATAAACTGGTAAACCAAGTTTTCGGGAGACTAAAATATAAAGAATACACAACGAAATCGGATTACCACGGTGTGTTTCCAAAACTACATTTATCATTGAATTACCAGGGGAATGAAAGTTTTTTGTATTTGCTCTAAATTTTAGCTTTTCAAAGAGTGCGGAGTTAATCAATTTGATCTGATCAACGGGTTCAACATCATCTTTAAAATTTGACAATATTTGATTATAAAGCTCATCAATTTTTTTTATTAAAAAATCGAGCTCAAGATCGGGATATTGGTAAGTTGCCACAATCCAAACTCCTTCCAATAAATCTTTGTCGCCATGGTTCGCCCACTTTTGCAATTTGATTTTTAAAAAATCAAATTGAAGTGTATGAATCAAATCTTCTATTTTTCGTTGAAAATTTGGATTAAAACTACTCTCCCACTCATTTTCCAGAAAGGGAATTACGCCATTTCCAATTGATATTATTTTATCCTCCACATGTCTGATTACCTCAACGTCTTCATCTTCCAACAAAGAAACCAGCGCTTTCAATTCATTCTCGTTAAGTAATTTATCCAATGTATTAATAAATTATATTTATTGATAATCATAAAAATAACAACATTTTTTAGAAGTATTTCGAATTCAAAATACTTCTAAAAATATTTATAGAGGTTATTCAAAAAAATTTAAAGTCGCCTTCAAGCATCTATTCAAAATTAAGGCAAGGGGCATTATTCCTTATTCTTTTTCTTATCGCTTTTATCCTTTTTCCCAAACATAGAAAAATGTACATATCGGCGTGGGTTCTCTTGAAAATCAAGCATCAATAAATCGAGATCTCTTGCCGTATGACTCATATAAATGTACAACGAGTCGTCTTTCATCAATTTGCCCAATGACCCCTCTCCCTCTTTTAGTCCTTCCAAAGAAGCATTTAAATTATCCAACATCAATTGTGCCTTTCCCAATGTCTTTGACAATTCCAATATTTTTAAAGAATCGGTAAACTGGGCAGCATTTTTCAATACCGGTGTCAAATCAATCATTACTTGGTTTAACTGCTCAGAATTTTTGTTGAGGTTATCCATTAAATCATAATACTTATTTTCCATGAGCGGAAGATTTTGGCTTACATTTGCCGTCATTTTTTCAATATTTACCAAGGTGGCACTTATTTTTTCACTATTTCCTTGAAAGCCCTCAAGAATGGAATTAATGCGACTTATGGTGGTCCCGATATTATCAGCCACCGGGCCTGCACTTTGTTTTAGAAACTCTGTGATACCGGCGTCAATTTCAGATTCGAGCGTGTCTCCATCATTGTAAGTACTCCCATTTTTTTCAATCATGATGAGCTCTATTGCCTTGCTTCCTAAAAAATCTGTATTAACCAAACGGGCTATAGTTCCATAGTTTAGGTTGATTTTGCTGTCAATACCTATTTCTACAGACACCAAATTATCTTTGCTTTGCAAAATTTCTATATGACTAACTCTTCCTACGCTTAACCCATTTATTATTACAGGATTGGATGAAGTAAGTCCATCAATATTTTGATATAAAGCATAGTATTTCTTTGTCTTCTTAAAAACATCTACACCTTTTAAAAAATTAAATCCAAAATAAAGCAGCGTGATGGAAACAACAGCTAATAAACCTACTTGAAATTCCTTGGACATTTTCACTTATTATTTGATTTAATTAAATGTTGATTCGATTTCATTTTTATAATCTCTGAATGCTCTAAAAAGACCAGAAGCAATGAGCGTTTGACCATAAGAATCAGTCAAATATCTTTCTTCTTTTGAATTACTCAAATACCCCGTTTCAACCAGAACACTAGGCATGGAGGTTCTGTACAATACCCAAAATCCGGCTTGTCTTACCCCCCTGCTCTTTCTTTGAACCCTTTCTTTAAACTGATGCTCAATCTTGTCAGCCAGTCTCAAACTATTTTCCATGTAAGCACTTTGATAAAGTGAGAACAAAATATATGACTCCGGAGAATTTGGATCAAATCCTTCATAAACTTCCTTATTCCCGTTCTCCAACAAAATTACAGCATTTTCTCTTTTCGCCACATCAAAGTTAGCATCTGAGGTATGCATACCCATGATATATGTCTCTGTACCATAGATGCCTTCTTTCTTCTTAAAAGGTGTGTTTTTAGGTAGGCTATTACAATGAATAGAAATAAAAAGGTCAGCTCCGTTTTTATTTGCAATTTGTGCGCGTTGCTCAAGTTCAATAAATTTATCAGTGGTTCGGGTATAAATTACCTTTACATCTTTTAAATATTTCTGAATGATTTTGCCTAATTCAAGTGCAATTTTGAGCGCAATGTCTTTCTCTTTTGATAAGCTACCACGGGTGCCTGAATCCTTGCCTCCATGACCAGCGTCAATCACAATTGTATTTATTCTCAGATCACGTTTGTCAACTGAGGTAAATGCACTCATCGTGATAAGTATAGTCAAGCCAATGGTAAGAACAATATTTTTCACAATTTTGCGATTGTTATAAAATGAACGGTTATCATTGCGTAAAATTGGGATTTTTTCTTCAAAACAGAAAAACAGCGAGCTAAAATTGAAAAACCTATTTCTATTTATAGTCATGATTACTTTCTTTGGTTCGGTTTTGAGCTTTGGACAGGGTAATGTCAATCGCTTAAACCAAAATGATAGTTTGCTAATCAACCAACAATTAGATTCGCTTGAATATACTCAAATAAATTCTGACAGTATTTCTATTAGCCAGGATTCAATTGCTCAACAAGAAATAGGTGATATAGAAACAAGTATAAAATATACTGCGAAAGATTCCATACAAATGGATGTAGTAAATCAGATTGTTAAGCTTTATGGTGAAGCACATATTGTTTATGGAGAAATAGAATTATCTGGAGCAATCATTGAAATTAATTATTCCACACATGTCATTTCCGCAAATGGCACCACAGATTCTCTTGGAAATGTAGTAGGAAAACCGGAATTCAAAGACGGTGATGAAGTATTTGAAACCAACAATATGAAGTATAATTTTGAATCAAAAAAAGCTATCATTGATGGGGTAGTTACCCAACAAGGTGAAGCGGTGATGCAGGGAGAAAAGATTTATAAAAATCAATTTGATGAATTATTTATATCCAAAGCCAAGTACACTACGTGCAATTTGGCAGACCCCCATTTTCATATCGCAGCATCTAAACTAAAAGTAATTCCAAATAATAAAATTATTTCCGGACCATTTCATGTAAAAATCAATGATATTTCAACACCAATTGGTTTTGCTTTTGGCATGTTTCCAATGCCAAAGCAAAAAGTATCCGGTGTAATTTTCCCCTCATATGGCGAAGAACAACGACGGGGATTTTTTCTGAAAAATGGAGGCTATTATTTTGCTATCAGTGATTATATTGACATGGCCTTAACTGGTGAAATTTACTCTAAAGGGAGTTGGGGTTTAAATGCTGCCACAAGTTATAAGAAAAGGTATAAATACAATGGCCGGTTAAACGCAAGATACAATAATCAATCGGGACTAAATGAAGGAGACTCTACTACCATAAATGATTTTTGGATCAATTGGAGCCACACGCCACAGTCTAAAGGCACAAGTAGATTTTCGGCTTCGGTTAACGCAGGCACATCCACATACAATCAAAACAACCCAACCGCAGACCTTAGAAATACGTTAAATCAGGATTTTAATTCAAGTGTATCTTTTTCAAAAACTTTTAAAGGAACTCCATTTAGCATGAATGCTAGTAGTCGTTTGCAACAGAATATTAATTCTGGGCTGGTGAATTTATTGCTCCCCGAACTGGCGGTAAATATGAGTAGGATCTATCCGTTTAAATTTGGCGCCACTACTGCCAAAAACTGGGTTCAGAAGATCAGTTTTTCATGGAATATGAACACTACAAATCGTGCGACAAATAATAAAATAGGTGCCCCAAACTTCCCTGTAGTAGGATACAATCCTGAAAATGACACTATTGTACCTATTAGCGATCTGGGCATAAAAGGATTATTTGACCGAGCGCAAAATGGTATGAGACATCAGATTCCTATCTCTACATCCATGAATATATTCAAATTTATCACTTTTAGTCCAAGCTTCAGTTACTCTGAACTTTGGTACAATAAAGAATTAAATTATCAATGGATCGATGAAGAGTCTGCTGTACAAATTGATACCATAAAGAAATTTTCCAGAGCGTATCAATATAGTGGTTCAGGCTCTTTCAACACGAGGTTATATGGTACGCTAAATTTTAAAGGGGAAAAAATACAAGCCATCAGGCATGTAATGATACCTTCATTTTCCATGAGCTTTAGCCCTGATTTTTCTGATGATAAATATGGATATTATCAAGATGTACAAATTGACACATTGGGAAATAAAAGAAGGTTATCAAAATATCAAGGATTTGTGTACGGTACACCTTCTGCTGGTCAGAGTGCCACGGCATCCTTCTCACTTTCAAATAATCTGGAAATGAAGGTGAAAACTAAAAAAGACACCACGGATAAGGCAAGAAAAGTAGTTTTGCTTGACAACTTGTCTTTCAACACAAGTTATAACTTTCTTGCCGATTCATTCCAACTTGCTCCGATTAGAATTGCTGCAAGAACTCGAATTTTTAATAAAAAATTAGATATAAGTATTAATTCAACTTTAGATCCGTACCTATTTCAACTTGACAGTATTTACTTTACAAGCAGTGGAGAAAAACGCGTTGCCCAGCGTAGAAGAAATATATATGCCTGGGACGCAGGTAGGGGTTTTGGACAGTTGACTCAAGCTACAGTTGCGCTGGGCATGAGCTTAAATCCGAAAGCCAGAGAACAGGACAACAAACGTGACGATGAATTAGGAGCACTATCTGCAGAAGAAGAATTGGAATTGGCATTTATTAAAAATAATCCAGAACTATATGTAGATTTTAGTATTCCATGGGACCTGAGATTTAACTATAATGTGAGCTATCGAAAAAGAGGACATGAAGATGCGGATATCATTCAGGCCTTAACTTTTAGTGGCAGTATCACATTTACTGAAAAATGGAATATGTCTTTCAGCTCTGGCTTTGATTTTCAAAACTTTGAATTTACTCAGACGAATTTTAATATAACACGCGATCTTCATTGTTGGCAGATGAATTTTTCGTGGACACCATTTGGTAGATACCAATCTTATTATTTGACAATAAATGCGAAGTCATCATTATTACAAGATCTGAAAGTGAATAAGCAAAGAAGTTGGTTTGACAATTAAATGTACCTTTTTTGCGTCCTATGCATGATTTCTTTTGTTATTAACTAAAGTTAATTTATATATTTGCTTCCTAAAATTGTTGGATTTCTTTGCTGAACTATAATAATTTTAAAATTGAGAAATGAAATATCACAACTTTGAAAAATACAATCTACCCATCCGGACTTCTTAAATTATTTGGAATTGTAATTTTGCTTATATCATTTATGGTAATAAACGATGCACAGGCACAAAGAAGGAGTAAAAATTATCTTAAAAAGAAAAGCAGGAAAATAGGTAAATATAAGGGCGGGTCAATCCACTTTGATAAAAACAAAAGATACATCTCTCTTGGCTTTAGTGTAGATGCACTAAACTACTTTGGTGATATAGCTCCTAAGTCAAGCAATGGTAGTACAAAAATTTCTTTTACACGTCCATCTTTTTCTGTATATGGACTTTACAGGTTTACTCCAAACTTGTCAGTAAGAGGCAGTTTTAGTTGGGGACGTCTTTTGGCAGATGATGAACAAATTGCAGACCCTTATGGACAAGATAGCAAGTTTAGATATGTACGCAACCTTTCCTTTCGAAATGACATTAAGGAACTTGCAGTTGTAGGCGTTTGGGATATTTTTGCCAACCATGGGACATTCCTTAATAGGCTTGATTTTACACCATATGCTTTTGCAGGCATTGCTGTGCTACATCATAATCCAAAAGGCAAGGCTCCTGAACTTGATAAATTCGGTCAGCCTCTGGCGGAAGCTGGAAACTGGGTAGCTTTAAGAGATTTGGGGACTGAGGGACAGTTGAGTACAAATTATAATGTGGATCAATACAGCCTTATCCAGCCATCAATTCCATTTGGCTTAGGGGTTAGAGCCAAATTAAATAAAAGATTGGATTTTGAATTTGAAATTGGATATCGATTCTTATTTACCGACTATATTGATGATGTCAGTGGGTATTATGTAGACCTTGGAGCATTGGATAGTGAGCTGGCAAGAGTAATGTCTGACAGGTCACGAGAACCCACAGGAGCCACCTCTGGTAGTTCCAGAGATTTTGAAGCCATAGAAGCTACAACAAGACTAATCACTTACACATCACAATACGATGGGAGAGATTACACTGTTTATGCCGGGTTTGGAGAGGAACATCCAGATAATAACAGAGGATCGGCCAGTGACAATGATATCTACATCACAACAAGTTTAAAAATATCATATATCATCTCGGGAAGCTTTAAAAGGGCCAAGTTTAGATAGACAAAAAAATTCTAAAACAACATTTCGTAATTCCAGCATGACTGGAACATTTCAAATACAAACATGGGCATGAATATATTCCCGAGGGAAAAGCAAAATTTAAAAAAATAAACACATGAAAAACTTTAAAAGTTGGCATAATAAATTTTTAATGCCTGTTATAACGGTTTCATTAATATTCACTTTTTTACTAGCTTCATTTCAATCTGCACCAGCAAATAAAAACGAAACTATCCAATCCATTCCCTACCTTCAAAAAGGGATGTACGTTATTGTTGGTGTGTTCCAAATTCTTGAAAATGCAGTTCACTATGCCAAATCCATTCAAATAAATGGTAAATCTCCAAGTATTGGAAAAACAGAAAAAACAAGACTTTTCTATGTTTATGCTTATCAAACAAAGGATGATTTGGAATTTGCCAGAGAGAAAAGAGCTGAGTTGAGAACCACCAAAAAATATTACGATGCCTGGATAAAGTACGTTGGAATAAATTTAGAAGACCTACTAAAAAAGGATTCAGAGATTGAACAAGAACTTATTGCTGCAGAAAATGCCAAAGAAATTAAATCTGCTGGTATTAATGCACCAGCTGAGGAAGAATTCATTCCGCCACCACCGGTTCAGAAAGATAAAAATTTATATAACTACAGGTTTAATGTTATCAGTGCCACTACATTAAAAGAAGTGCCTGGATATATTACGATTATAGATGCTGCAAGAAATAAAGCAATGAAAAGTGTGAGCACAAACCAGATTCACCAAATCGAAGCCCCCAAATCTCAATCAAAAGAAATCATTGCCATGTGCGATATTTTTGGATATGTAAAAGAGCAGGCAAAATTTAAGATAGATTACCCAGCATCATCTTCTGATAAAAGCATGATAAGTGAATCTGGAGGTATTACTACTGTAAAATATGAATTGGCACGTCATAAGGTTGGAGAAATTCTTACAATGTATCATGTATATTTTTATACTAATGCCGCAATAATGAAGCCTGAGTCTAAATTTGAACTTAATAGCTTACTCGCCATGCTTAAAGAAAATGAAAAGCTCAAAATCAAAATCCATGGACATACGAATGGTAACGCGGCCGGTAAAATTATCATGCTGAAGGAAGATGACAACACGTTTTTTAAAGTTACATCTAACAACACAGAGTCTGTAGGTTCTGCAAAAGAACTTTCAAAAGTAAGGGCAGAAATAATTATGCGTTGGTTGGCCGAAAATGGGATAGATAAAAAACGTATGGATTTAAAAGGTTGGGGAGGCAAAAAAATGATTTATAAAAAAACCGACTCAATGGCCGGTAAAAATGTTCGTGTAGAAATTGAAATATTAAAAGGATAGATCAAACTACTAAATTATACCCAACTCTGGATTTCTTCCATAGTTGGGTTTTTTACATCTTTTAACTTCATTTTTTTTCGCATTCCGCAAATATCATTAAATAATTTGCTTGGCTTAGCA
>CAYREN010000135.1:0-11086 GCA_964423255.1 uncultured Roseivirgaceae bacterium
CGAAGACCTTTAAAAAATTGTTAATTCCCATCTCAATTCGTGTCCCCTGAAGACTCCGAGTCCCTTTTCAGGTGACTCGGAGCGGTGGAAAATGTCGGCGGACTTGGAACAGGCCTATATGGCAGTATTGAGTTTCCTGTTAGTCCCGTTATTACCATTGCCCCTCAACTTTCAACAAATTATAATTTTGATAAGTTTGTCATTGCTGCAAAAGGAAACTTTTACTTTGATGATATTTTTGAATTAGATGGTGCTTGGGATGTCTATGCTGGACTTAATGTCGGTTGGAGAGTAGAGTCTGCTAATGATGGAGCAGCATTTGGTGCCCATATAGGTGCTAGATGGTTCTGGTCAGACAAATGGGGCATAAATGCTGAATTTGGTGGTGGATCTGGAGTACTTGGTGGAATTGGTGTAACTATGAAGATGTAAATAAGCACCAAAGTAAGAGCAGAACAAGAAGGTTATGGGAATGGGAAATGTGTGCGGATAGTCCTAAATATTCATTTCCTAGTCATTAAAAAGCCTCATTTACACCAAAGTAAATACCACTTTGTCCTTCATTATTAATCCCAATATCTAATCTTAAAAGTGTGCGTTTGTTTTTATAAATAAAAAATCTTGGACCAAGGCCAAAACTTGATTTATAATCATCAAAAAGACCTTGGCCTTCTTTGTCATTACCTACATTACCGGTAAGAGCAAATACTGCCAACTCCCACCGTTTAGAAACCGGCAAGCGGTACTCCACTTGTGCCACGTACAAATGATCATCTATATACCTGCCGTTAAAAAAGCCACGGGCTACATTGCCACCTCCATAGTATGCTTTCGCCTGAAATGGTGCATTGCCGAACGTAAGACGGGAGTAAAGCTGTAAAGCCAATACATGGTTATTTGCAATGGACACGTATTTTCTCAAATCTACAAAGTAGGTATTGAAACTATGGCTACTGCCTAATACCCTGCTTGTAAAATTTGTTTTAAACTGATAGAACCCTCCTTGTAATGGAGAAAACTTATTGTCACGCATATCCTTATTGAGTACAATTCCCAAACCAATTAGTGTTGCTCCATCAGCCCCTTCAACTGTTCCGGATGCTAAGATACCGCCTTGTTCTACCTCTGTCACATCAAAATCGGCAAAATTAAACTCAAAGCCAAAGTTAACATGGCGGGGTAAGCGTTTTAAAAAAGCAGCTGAAAACGAGACTTCCGTTTGGTTATAATTCTCTTCTGCAGATGCGGGGGTATTTGGCCCAATCCCCCAAAAAAGATTAGGGAATATTTTATACCTCAATCTTGAGTCTAAAAAGTATTTTTCATTATTGAAATAAATCTGAGGTTGAGCTTCAATGATCAGCTGTTTGTTTAGCGTATAAATAGCGGTAAGAAATAGAGTAGAGTTAAGGGTTTCTGAGGTGCTCTTTTTGGTTTTAAAGAATATTTGCCCTCCACCGCCAAAAGCAAAGTTTGTTTCAGGGCTATAAAATGCCAGAGGAACCAATAACATACTCACATTTTTGCTCTTTAAAGTATCTGTCTGTATTGCTTGATTATCAACAGACTGATTTTGACCAAACGTATTGGTTGTAAGTATTACTAATGAAAATATGATGATATTACGAATCGACATTAGAAGAAAAATTGGTCTAAATAGATTTGGAAATTGAAGCCGAATTGTAATTCAGTAAGGTAATAGGTGTCAGAAACTACCGTATTAAGAATTATATCCTTCGTATCAGCATGTATTCTGGCGAAAGGCATCGATATGGTCATTCCAAAGCCAACAGATCGATTTATTATATAGGTAAACCCAAATCCTGGAATAACACCATATCCATTTCCTGAAATCTCTTCATTTAATCTCGTTGCACTCCCGTTATCAATTATACTTTGTCTATAAATTGCCGAATAATATGGTGTAAGTTCTACATATAATGCAGCTGATCCTTTTACTGCAAAGTATAATCTGCTCCATAACCCTAAGGTAAGGTCTTCAGACCCCAAGGTTATTGTTCCATTATTAAAATCTGATTTGGAGAGGGCAAAATTTAATCCAAGTACCCAGTTATTCTTAATAAAACGACCGCTCTTTGTGCCAATGGTATATCCTGTTGTGGTAACATTTCCTCCCGACCCAACATCTACTTGCTGGTTTGATAAGCTACCGTATAAACTTGTTAAGAACCTGTCTTTGGCAAACGTAACTGTATCCGCTTCTTGGGCATAATTATTTATCGTCTTCAGCAACAACAGCGTAAGCAATATTATATAACGCATTGACAAAATAAGTTTTTTCTAATTTTTGGTGTTAGCCTTACTGGTAATAGCAGATTGATTAATAAATTTTCCCACAATTATTCCGATAATAATCACAAGATATAACTGCCCTATCAAACCTATTAGTATTACCGCCTTTTGAGCCAAATTAGTTACAGGTAAGATGTCGCCGTAACCAATGGTCAATAGTGTGATATAGCTAAAATACATCAATCTCTCTGTTGTCGTATTGCCATTCAGGATATTTAATCCTGAAAATGAATCAGGATTAATTGTTTCGATGCTAATACAAATAAAAAAGCCTAGTAAACCTAAGGAGATGAAACCACTTATAACACCTAAAATCACGGTTTTATTCACCTTAATAGCCTGCCAAATTTCAGTGATGATTTTATAGGTTACTACAATATAAAACAAGAACAGGACAGCAAGCAACAAATAATCAAGCGCCTCATTTTTTGATTTATCTAAGGCGGATAATACTATTATACTTGTGATAAGAACTAAAACCAATACAATAATCCTGTTTCTGCTTTTTTGATTTGTACTCAAAAAAAAGTTTCCTGCAATAATGTTTATAAAAAATAAAACAGGTGATAGAAATTCGAATATATCTTCGGTCACAACTAAGGATCCGAATAAGATAGCCATCTGACTAATCAAAAAGAATTGAATCCTGTATGGGTACAGCTTACTTAGCATTTTTCTTAATCCAATAATTTTTCATCGAATTCATATCCTTTGTAGTCAACCCTGTACACTATACTGTAAAATGCAGGAATAAAAAGCAGGGTAATCACGGTTCCAAAAAGCAAACCAACCATAATAGTAACCGCCATAGGTTCCCATGTAGCTCCACCACTTACATACAATGGAATCAAACCAAAAACCGTAGTAAACGTAGCCAAAACGATGGGTCTGAATCGCTGTAAGCAAGCCGAAATAATAGCATCTTGTGGTGATCTTTTTAATTCGCCCTCTTCAATTTCAATCCTGTCGACCAATACAATGGCATTGTTGATGACAATCCCCGCTAATGAGATAATGCCTAAAAAAGCCATAAACCCAAATGGAACATTAAAGATTAATAAGCCTAATACCATGCCTATGATTCCCAATGGGATGGTCAACACGATCATGGTCATTTTCCTAAAAGAATTAAACTGTATGATCAGCAGCATCACGATGATAAAGCCCGAAAGCGGTAGGTACTTGATTACAGCGCCCATATTTTCGGCACTGTCTGCAGCATCCCCGCCCAGCTCAAAAGTATAGCCCGATTGCCATGTGGCTTGTTGTTCTTCCAACCAAGGGGTTAGCACAGAGGTGATGTCATTTGCATTTCCATTTTCCGTTAGTTTACTCACTATACTAATGGTTCTGACCAAATTCATTCGTTTAATTTTATTATACTGCCATTGTGGAACAATACCGGCCACTTGCAGTAGTGGTACGCTCTTTCCGGAGTTTTGACCATAGACATTCATCGTTTCCAGAGAGGCTAGTGATTGCTCCTTGCTTTTGGCACTCAACATTACAATGGGGATCGTTTTATCTCCCTCTCGGAACTCTCCTGCTCTAAAACCATCTAGAACCGTTTGCAAAGAAGTGGCTATATCCTGATTGGTAATTCCTGCTAGTTGTGCTTTGTTTTGATCAATTTCTATGACAAACTTTTTTCCTTTTGGTCCCCAATCATCTTTGATATTTTTGGTTCCAGACATGCTATATAACTTTGCCTTTATTGTTGCCGAAATACGCGCCAATTCATCAGGGTCATTGCCCGAAATCCTTATCTCAACCGGTGGCGCCCCATCTGATAATGCACCTACCTTAATCTCAGCATTTGGAAAACTATTAAAACAATAAGCATCTAATCTATTGACCAGATCAGTATTTGCTAAATAGTGAGAAGTGTTTATGAGGATATGAGCATAATTGGAATTGGGTTCATCTGCAGTATAATCCAGGCTGTATGGCGATGGACCTTTACCAATATACGAAGACCAACTTACTATACCGTCTTGTGTCTCCTCTGAAACCATCAGATTGTCCTTTATAAATGTTTCTATTGCCAATACGGTTGCTGTAGTAGATTCAATTTTAGTGCCCTGTGGTAGGTTGACATCAACCGTAATCATATTTCTATCGCTTCCAGGAAAGAAGACAACATTTAGGAACGCAAATCCATAAAAGGATAAAAATAGCAACCCTACAATACCAAACAAGACTGTTTTTTTCCAGGCAAGCGCCCACAAAATCAGGTTTTTATAGCCTCCTTTCATCGCGTAAATTACCCGATCTATTAAGCCTGGTTTTTTAGTCCCTTTCTTTTCTACTTTCAAGAAGAACACAGAAAACAAGGTGATAATACTTAGAGATATAATCCATGAGCATAAGAGTGCGATGGTAATTACTACAAATATATTACCCAGCATATCTCCCATCATGGACTCGGCCATAAAAAAGGCCAAAAATGCTGCTGAGGTAGTTAGTGTAGAAATTAGTAAAGGCATAAATAATTCTCCGCAGGCAGCTATGGCAGCTTCTTTTGCGGGCATTCCATCTTCCATTTTTACCAAAATAGTTTCTGCCACCACGATACCATTGTCCACCAACATCCCGAGTGCCATGATCAAAGCCGCAAGCGTAATTTGATTCAAGCCAACATCTAACAATCCCATAACCATTATGGTTGCTACGATAACTATTGGAATTAAACTGGAGATCACCAATCCCGTTCTGAGACCCAAAAACACAAGCATGATGACTAAAACAATAGCAATCGCTTGCAACAAGTTCGTGACAAAATTTGCGATACTATTGTCTATATAAGTATCGAGAGAAGCCAATCTACTTACTGAAAGCCCCACCGGAAGGATCTCATTATATCTGTCTAAAATCCTGTCAACTCCTTCGCCCAGTTCAATAACATTCAAGCCCTCTTTCAGAGAAACATGAAGTGATATTCCTTCCATGCCATTGATCCGTACCAGTTGACTTTGCGGATATATGTATCCTTTTTCTATGGTAGTAATATCTCCCAACGAAAGCACCTCACCATCAGAGCCAATCGGCACGAGCATGTTTTCAATATCGGTAAGCAAATTGAAATTTCCGGTTGGCTCCAGTATAATTCGCTCTTCTTCAATGTTGATTTCACCTCCAGAATTCAAAATATTGGTATTAGCAATTAACCCCTGCAAACTGCTTGCGGTCAACCCGTAGGTTTTTAATTTTGAATTCTCAAATTTTATAAATATCCGTTCTTCTTGCGCTCCGTTGATTTCAACCTTTGCTGCATCTTTTAGCCTAATGAGATCATTTCGTAAATCATCTGCATATTCCTTTACCTCTTTATAAGAATAACCGTCACTGGTAATTCCTACTGCAATACCAAAAACCTCCCCAATGCCTTCGTCTTTGAGTTGTGGGTGTACATTATTAGGCAATCCTTGCAGGTTATTCAATTTACGCCTTAACCTATCCCATACCGCTTGCATATCTTTTGGAGCTACTTCCATTTTCAACTCAACGGTAACCACCGATAGCCCAGTTCGCGAAGTACTTGTTACCTTTTTAAGTTCAGGAAGTTCTTGTGCGATTTTTTCTATTTTGTCAGTCACCAACGCCTCTACGCGCTCTGGTGCAGCACCAGGAAAAGAAGATACCACAGTAGCTACACGAACAGTATATGGTGGCATATCATCTCGAGAAAGAGACCCATAAAACACATATCCCATAATCATCACTACAGCAAGAATACTCAGTGAAACTCTGTTTTTTTCTATTGAAAACTTAGCAAAATTCATAGCTTATTTTTTTAGATGGATTATTGTAATTTCACTTTCTGACCATCCAACAAACTCTGTAATCCAGCCGTTGCAATTTTATCACCCTCTTTTAATCCCGTTTTAACAATAAAGCCAAGGTTGGTTATTTCTCCCAATTCAATGGTGTGCTTTTTGGCAATACCTACATTGCTGCTATCTGATTGTTCTATAACGAATACAAAATTTCCGTTACCATCTTCGCCTACAGAAATAACAGGAATAATTAATGGACTAACTTTAGTCGTATCACGGTCTCCAAAAGTAAAAATGACATCCACAATCATTCCTGACCTAATTTCTTTTGTTGGATCAGTGATCTCAATTTTTACAGGAAAAGTAGCCGCATTCACATTTACCATTGGTGAAATTTCAATAACTATACCTTCAAAATTCTTAGATTCTAAGGAAGAAAACATAAGTCCAGTTTGCATCCCTAATTTTACCTCATTAATAATACTGCCTGGGATACCTACATTAACCTGCATGTCGGTTCCGGCATTTAATACCACCACAACTTGGCCTGAAGTAATGTATTCGTTGATGCTACCATTTTTATCTGCAACAACCCCATTTTTAGGTGCATATATGTAGCCATAACTTATTTGTGATTTCTTGAGTTCTTTATCACGTTTAGCCGATTCAAATTGGTCTAACGCTCCTTGAAAAGAGTTCTTTGCGTTTTCATAATCGCTCAACGACTGACTTCCTTTTTCATACAACGCTTTACTTCTTTGCAAATTAGATTTTGAGGTATTCATGGCTGATTGTGCCGCAGATAAAGCAGATACGGATTGATCGTAAGCCAGATTAGCTTGTACATTATCTAAGCGCGCCAATAAATCTCCTTTCTTAACTTTTTGGCCCCTTTTCACATTTAGTCTGGTGAGAATGCCGCCACTTCTAAAGCTTAATTCTATTTTATCACCTGCTTCTGCTACTCCATTAAAAGTAAGTACTTTTTGCGCGTTCATTTTACGCACAAGCTCATACCTGACTGGGCGAATAACTTCTGATTTTTCCTTTACAACCTTATCTTTACACGCACTTAAAAGTGTTGCGAAAACAAGAACTGCTATAATGTGATTTAAAAACTTCATACTATATTATATTTAATTGTTATTAATATATTGGTTTGCGCGTTGAATAAAATCTTGGTTACTGGCCTGTGTGTTCATTAAAAAGAAATACCCGATGGCCCGTTCTAATTGCATAGAAACTATAAAGTAATTGTATTTGGCCGTAGCGTTTTCAAATTGAGCGGTCAAATAATTATTCTGAGCATCTATTAACTGAATTACAGGTATTGCACCATTTCTATATTCAGTTTGGTACAACTCCATACTCTCTTTAGCAAGGCCTTCATTAAGTGCTGATATTTCAATGTTCGCTATTTCATTTATTAAATCCAGTACAATATTGTTGATATTAAACTCCAAGCCCAGTTCAGTATTTTCTCTTTGAATTTTTAATTGATCTTCTTGAATTTTGGCTGTCTGACGATTAATGTTCCGTGTGTTTTGTTGAAATATTGGCAAAGAAACATTTACCCCAACATTATAATCATTAAAAGGTAGTACAGGGAATCCTGGAGGAGTCTCTGTGCCAACACCAGATCTGGAAAAAGCACTATTATACTGTGCTTGAAGACCAACAGTAGGAACAAATCTACCGCCACTGTTTAAACGATAGTTCCTTACGACAGCATCCATGTTGTAGTCAATATTCTTTAATTCTGGTGCATTACGTTTAGCTTCTTCAAGCAAAAATTCCGTTAATCGCAAACGTTCTTGTCGGTTATCCAATGCGCTAAGTAAAAAGGCATACCCTTCATTTTGATTGGCATCAGTAGAAATAACCGTATCTTGAATTTCAATTTTATTGGAAATTGGATTATTCAATAATTGATTAATTTGGTAATACGCCTGACTTAAAGAGTTCCGCGCTTGAATTAAACTCAGTACATTTTGTGCTACTTCACTTTTAAATCGCAATACATCTGATTTTCCAGAAGCTCCCAATTCCAAATTTTGCTCAGCAATGTTCAAATTGTTTTTTGTTAACTGTAGGTTTCTGTTTCGAATATTCATATCCGTTTTAAAAATCAATGCATTGAAATAGGCCATTGAAGCATCCAGTAAAGCATCCAATTGATTTGCATTATACGTCTCTTGTTGCGCTGCAAGTTGTGATTGCCTAATCGAAATATTGGCAGTGGCCTGTTCAGAATACAGCGTTTGCTTTAAAACAAGGTTTCCTCCTGTGGTCAATTCAGGATTTTGACCATTTGAAATTTCCGCTAATTTTGGGTCTAAATACGTACCATTTACATTTGCTGTAAGGTCTGGCAAATAATTGCTTTTCGAGCTTTTTACGTCTTGCTCACTTAAACTAATATCCTTTCTTTGAGCTTCTAAGCCAAGGTTGCTTCTTACAACTCCTTTCATTAAACTCAACATTGAATAGGAATTAGAAGACGCTATTTCACTTGTTCCTTCAATTAAATTTATGGTGCCCAACATAAAGTTGGTAATATGAAATCCAATTTGATCGGCCGTACTCATATTAATCGTCAGCTGCTTATCATAATCTACCGTCAGTGATATGGCTGATGCGTTTGTGCCCGTATAAATGTCTTCAACATTAAGGCCAATACGTCTGAAAACTTGATCGATATTTATTTTTGGCTGATTGGTCAGTAACACGCCCTTCTCCACTTCCTGTACGCCAGTAGCAGATAATGACGGTAGTTTTTTCGCATTAATGACTGCAAGCATTTCGTCAAATTCAGCATTGCCTAAATTCGTAGTACTCGCCAAATACACTGCATCAACATCGTTAAATAAAGAATCAAAATTATTTGATTCATGTAGCGTAATAAATTTATATGTCGCAGGTTTTTCTGTAAAATAGGCATCAAATTCAGCCTTAATTGGCAGCAGGTCTAACAGATAATCATCAATCACCACGCCTATGGTTTTATAGGTAAACAAAGTGGCAACGGCATCTAAATCATCCTTATAAGATAAAGGGGTGATTAAATACGTTAAATTATTAACTCCGGAAGTCTTTTGGTCTTCTGGTATTTTAACGATATCATTATTAATGGCGCCTACAATAATGGTTGGCTTTACATACGTTTTCTCATTGGATAGCATAATCGTGTTTACCACACCAAATGCGATGATAATATCCGAATTAGCCATTAATTTCGTATAATTCTCTTGGGCTAATTTATCATCATAATTGTTGTACAAAACGTCATTAAATACCACGGCAGTTCCTTGGCCAATTACATCAATAATATCTTTTTGCAGCTTTTTCGATAGAACTTCAAAATCTGAAGTTTGCTTATCACTAAGAATGCCAATGGTGAGTGATTGATTTTGCGCAAATCCGCACAAGGGAGAAAGTAAAAACAATAGATATATGTATTTTTTCATTAGTAAACTTTAGGTTTCTATTATGTTTTATTACGCAAACCAACTAAGCATTAGTTGGATGATTATAGAATTAGCAATATCTATAAAAAAAGCACCTATCAACGGGATAACAATAAATGCCAATTGTGAAGCCCCATATTTTTTTGTTACTCCGTCATGTTTGCAATGGCTGTAGGCGTAGCACCTAACGCCAAACCTACATAGCCAGACGATATAATAGCGGCATCGTAGGTTTTGCCCAATATCCTAAATACGACAAACACAGTAAATAATGAAACAACCAGCACCTGAGCTACCAATAGAAGAACAATTGGCAAAGCCAAGTCAATTAAAGTCCATAATTGCAAACTCATTAGCGACATAGACAGAAACAAACCCAAGGTAAAATTTGATACAAGTGCCAATGTTGGCCCACCCGTTGGCCACGGAATTTTTTTCCATAAATAAGGAACTGTATTGGTAAGAATAATACCTCCAAAAAGGCAGGGGACAAAAATAGGCAGTTTGAATCCTGCCAGGCCAAGATATTTATGCATTTGTAATCCAAGACCAATAGCTATAAGAAGAATTAATAAAAATGAATAAACGCTATCAACTGTGATTTCTTCCTTTTTTTCATCTTTAAAACCAATTGATATTTTTTCATCACTATCTGATTTTAAGTTGTACTTATTAATTAAATAGTTGGCAATCGGCCCTCCAGCTACTCCACCTAAAACCAATCCAAATGTGGCACAGGCCATGCCTATTTCCATTGCATTTTCTATACTATAGTTTTGTATAAACATTGGTGCCCAGGCAATGGCCGTGCCGTGCCCGCCACTAAGGGAAACAGAACCTCCCAACACGCCAGTAGCAGTATTTAAACCTGTTAAATAAGCTACTCCTACTCCGGTAAAGTTCTGAATGAACAAATAGGCTACAGCTGCTATTAACAAAATAACAAGCGTTTTGCCTCCTTGCAATAGGGTTGAAAAACGAGAAGACAAGCCAACGCATGTAAAAAAAATAACCAAATGTGCGTCTCGTTGTTCTAATGAAAAATCGATCTTTAAATCAAATACGAAATAGACCATACTAAATAAAAGCGAAGCAATCACCCCACCCGTAACGGGTTCTGGAATGTTGTATTTTGTTAAAAAATTTACTTTCCGATTAATAAACCTTCCTGCAAATAATACCAAAATGGCAAGTATGCCGGTTTGTAATGTATCAAGTTGCATTAGATTGTCGTTTTGGTTCGCTATATCTATCCAATAAATTTATCGGATAGAAACATTATTTAGGATGTAAAAATAATCAAAATAGCCAATGTAAAATATATGTACATCATTTTTTTTATTGTGCCTAACAAGGGCTAATGAAGAAAATCGATAATTTGAAATTCCGAGTAGTATATTATCAGGTCAAAGTAGCTAAGTAGGTCATTAATCTTATCTTTAAATGCTGTTGCTATTAAACCCATTGGATTAAGTTACAAAATTTCTCCTCTTTGGTTCTGGCTTGTCCAGGCTAGGATTTATTAAGCAA
>CAYREN010000136.1:0-10929 GCA_964423255.1 uncultured Roseivirgaceae bacterium
TTTGGAAGCAAAAAAATTAAAGGAGCAAGGAAGCGATCTGTTGGTTCTGCAGAGGAGTTGAAAAGGGTGACGAATTAAATTGAAAAAGAATACCACTTAATCTTTTTTCAACTTTACAATGATGGCTTTGATATGGTTGTTTAAGGCTCCTTGCCAATTGTCATCTCCATCCCATTGCTCACCAAGGTAAATATCTCCGCTGTTGATATGTTTTACATAATATTTATAAACCATACCATCTATGGGAATTGATTTTACGGACATAACTCCACTATCATCTTTTGTAACAGTAATCAATTCTTTGATGTCATCTCCCATATCATAGCCGAGCAATTTTTTAACATTTTTTCCGGATGAGTTTATTCTCATTAAAACAAACTGAAACCCTTTTTTCAACATTTTCTTTTCGTCATATTCATATGGCACAATCTCAAACTTATAAGGATATTTATTCATCAATTGCTCCAGTTGACTATTTCGAGATAAATTTTCTTCGTTTTCCTTTTGGATCATCGCAGTCATTTCTGCTATTGACTGTGCTGAGATGTTTTCTGGTGATGGCAGATCATCAAACATTGGAATGGCCAACTTATCTATTCGCAGGTCAGTATTAAAGGTCTCTGATCTTCGACCCCTTATTATATCTACACCATGATAAAATTCAGGAATATCAATTACCAAAAGATTTTCCAAAGTGATATTTGACAGATCAATAGCCCTCGCAAGATTTCTAAATAATATCTCAAGATCACTGGTTTGAGATTTCCATGCGGGTTGATTGTTAGAAATGAAAGTTGACTCTTGATTGTAAGGAGTAACAACTCCAATATATTGATCACGTCCATTTATCTTATCTTTCGATAGCAGTAATATATTCTTGATGTCCCTTTTAATTAATTGTTCTGTAACGGCTTTTTTCACATCAAAACCGGCAATCAAATCATCAATATAGAAGTACAACACAGCATCAATGCTCAGTTTTTTGATATAAAAATGTGCTTCCTGAGCCAGCTCCTTCCAATCGCCCCGCACATTATTATTCCCATCATCCATAGAAATAATAACAATGGTTTTAGAAAGTTGAAGATCTTTTGGGATAGCATTAGATCCAGAATTAAGCACTGTCATCATTTTCAATTCTGCTGAACTGATCACCTGCCCAAAACAAATCGTAGATAAATTGCCGGATAAGAAAAGAATAGAAATTAGAATTATTTTGTGCACGGGATTATAAAAAATATTGGCAAATATAAAATTTATATTTTTTGCCTGCATAATGCAGGGGATAATTATTGATACATATAATGAGGCTGCTACGACAGAGGTTTGGTTAAAAATCAATTTTTTTTAGAAGAACTTTCGCTTCAAGTAATGGGCAGTGTGGTTGTTTTCTAATTTTATCAATTCTTCTGGTAAGCCAGCAAAAACAACTTCTCCTCCCTTGTCTCCACCATCCGGTCCCATGTCAATTACCCAGTCTGCACATTTAATTATTTCTACATTGTGCTCAATTATTACGACTGAATGTCCCCTGGAGATTAGTGCATTGATGGCCGCCAATAAGTTCTCGATATCTCGAAAATGTAGGCCTGTTGTTGGCTCATCAAAAATAAATAGCACTTTATCGTGAGTATAACTATTTCCTTTACCCAGAAAAGAGGCCAATTTTACCCGTTGGGCCTCACCCCCACTCAATGTATTGGAAGATTGACCCATGCCAATATAACCCAACCCTACATCCTGAAGTGGTTTCAACCTGGATATTATACTGTTTTTATCATGGAAAAATTTGATTGCATCATCCACCGTAAGATCTAATACATCAGATATGTTCTTACCGTTGTACATTACTTCCAAAATTTCAGATTTAAACCTCTTTCCATGGCAGCTCTCGCACAATAAATAAATATCCGCCATGAACTGCATTTCAATTTTCACAGTTCCCTCTCCCTGACAAGCTTCACATCTACCCCCATCAACATTAAATGAAAAAAATGATGGCTTGTAACCTCTGGACTTTGAAAGGCTTTGAACAGAAAAATGTTGCCTGATCTGGTCATAGGCCTTAACATATGTCACTGGATTTGATCTCGAAGATTTGCCTATGGGGTTTTGATCTATATATTCCAAAGACGTGATTTTATCTAAATCACCTTCAACTCTTTCAAATTTCCCACTCAATTCAGATGCAATTCCCATTCTCTTCCCAATGGCCGGATAAAGTATTCTTTTCACCAGGGTAGATTTCCCTGAGCCACTTACGCCTGTGATCACCGTCAATATGCCTAATGGGATTTTAACATTTATCGATTTTAGATTATTCTCTTTAGCTCCATATATATCAATCGCATATTTCCAAGGTCTTCTATGCTTAGGAATTTCAATTTTATCTATTCCATTCAAAAACCTTGTTGTGTGTGTTTCATTATGGTTTTTTATTTCCGCTGCATTTCCCTGAAAAACCAGATGACCACCATGTGATCCTGCATCCGGGCCAATATCAATAATTTGGTCTGCGGCAATCATTATCTCTTCTTCATGCTCTACAACAATTACAGTATTACCAAGATCTCTCAAGTGTTTCAAAACCTGGATCAATTGCGAAGTGTCTCTTGGATGCAGTCCAATGCTGGGCTCGTCTAAAATGTACATCGAACCCACCAGAGAGCTGCCCAGTGAAGTTGCCAATTTTATTCGTTGAAATTCTCCACCTGAAAGCGAATTGGTAAGCCGGTTGAGTGTTAGATAACCAAGGCCAACTTTTTTCAGATAGCCAATTCTATTGTTCACTTCCTGGAGAATCCGCTTAGAAACTTTTGTTTTATACTCATCTAATTTTAGATTTTTGAAAACCTCCTGGAGTTCATCAATCTGCATTAATACGAGATCGACAATTGACTTATCACTAATCTTTACGTAGGAAGCGTCCTTTCTCAATTTTGTTCCCCGACAATCAGGGCAAACTGTTTTTCCTCTGTATCGCGATAACATCACCCTGTATTGGATCTTATGAGATTGCGATTCGATTGATTTAAAAAATGCATCTATGCCATCAAAATGCTTATTTCCTGTCCAGAGTAATCGTTGCCGTTCTTTTGATAGGTCCTTGAAAGGTCTATGAATTGGAAAGTCAAATTTTGAGGTACTCTTTAGAAATGCATTTAGCCATTTTTTCATTGACTCACTTCTCCAAGGTACTATTACCCCTTCATAAACGGATAGATTTATATCCTGGATCACCAGGTCCGGATCAATACCCAAAATTTTACCAAATCCACCGCACCTTTTGCAAGCGCCATATGGATTATTAAAACTAAATAGATTTACACTTGGTTCTTCGAAAATGATGCCGTCGGCTTCAAATTTATCTGAAAACCTAATTTCATCTTTTCCAAATAAATGAACTATACATTCGTCATGCCCTTCAAAAAAAGCCGTTTGAACAGAATCAGAGATTCTAAAAGTATTATCCTCATCGTTTTTATTAACAACAATTCTGTCAATTAAGATTCTTATATCATTAAAATCTATTCTTGATGGATAGTCGTTCAGTAGATTTTCAATATCGATGATTTTGCCCTCCAAAAGTATTCTGGTAAAACCCTTGCTCAATAGAATCTTTAATTCGTCTTTTAAGCTCCGGCCATTTTGTTGATGTAAGGGACTCAAAATCATGTATTTGCTTCCTTCTTCACTTTCATTGATAAAATTGACTACATCCGTAACAGTATCACGTGAAACAATCTTTCTACTTACTGGAGAAAAAGTATCACCAACCCTGGCAAACAACAATTTTAAATAATCATAAATCTCAGTAGTTGTACCAACTGTGGATCTCGGATTCCGGGTATTTACTTTTTGTTCAATGGCTATGGCCGGAGACACTCCTTTAATATAGTCAACTTCAGGCTTTTCCATCCTGCCAAGAAATTGACGAGCATAAGAACTCAGGCTTTCAACATACATTCTCTGTCCCTCTGCAAATAAAGTGTCAAAAGCAAGAGAAGATTTTCCAGAGCCGGAAAGGCCTGTAATCACAACAAATTTATTTCTTGGTATGGCAACAGTAAGATTTTTGAGATTATTGACACGGGCTGATTTTATAAGAATAAACTTTTTTGGATCTAACTCACTAAATTTTTCTTTTGGTTGAATTTCAAGTTTTGTCGTCATAGACACCAAATATATAAATGCGATATTGTATTATAAAATTTCATTTTACAACAAATTTTATGTTATTCCACAACTTTATACTTATTGCATTAATCAAATAGAAATATTACTAAATCTATAATTATAATTAATGATTATTAAAAATATCATAAAAAATAAAAATAATTATCAAATATTTTAGTTTTGCATGCTTTTTGCTATTTATTACATTTGAAAACAATAATTACTTAAAATGTCTTACTTAAAAGAATATAATATGGTTTAAAAATCTACGTTAACTAAATGTAATTAATATGAAGAAGTACAAGGTTAGTGATAGTGAGTTGATTTCACTTTACATGAAAGGAAGCGAAGAAGGTTTTAAAGAATTATTGAACAGACATAAAAATAGAGTGTTTACTACTATTCATCTTATAGTAAAAGATACTTATCTTGCTGAAGATTTGTTACAAGAAACATTTATAAAAGCCGTGAATACTATAAAATCAGGGCGATATAATGATGAAGGAAAATTTTTACCATGGATATTGAGAATAGGTCACAATTTAGCCATAGACTCTTTCAGAAGATCAAAAAGGTATCCAATGGTATTGATGGAAGATGGTTCCAATATATTTGATACACTTGAATTTGCAGAAATGCCAGTTGAAGACAAGCAAATAAATCGTGAGACCATTGATAAATTAAAAAGGCATATTCAGGAATTACCTGAAAGCCAAAAGCAAGTTTTAATTATGAGATCTTACCTCGATATGAGCTTTAAAGAAATAGCTGATGCGTCGGGAGTAAGTATTAATACAGCCCTTGGGCGAATGAGATATGCCCTCATTAACCTAAAGAAAAAAATGTTAAAAAACAGCTTAGCCTATGATAAAAACGCATACCCGAGATGATGTATTGAGATACATTTATAAGGAAACTACCCGCGAAGAAGCCCTGATTATTGAAGAGCAATTGCTTGAAAACAATGGTTTGATGGATTTCTATAACCAAGCTAAAGAAATATTATTTCATATTGATGAAATTCAATTTGAGCCTTCAGCTAAAGTTCAACGTAATATCCTTAAATACTCCAGTTCATTGAATTTTGAATCTATAAACTAATAGTTCTATTATTAGTTTATCTCAATTTTAACGACAGTCAAATAAATCTACAAAATTCAAATACAAACAAATACTGTTTGTTAGCTTTGCAATATCTAAAAACGCATGTTCAGGATAATTTTTTTAGTTGAGGTATAATGCCTATTTTTTCCAAAAAAAATAAGCGTTTCACTCCTACATATCATTTATGTGTGGTATAAATCTCATCATTGACAAAAACAAAAAGCTCAGTCCGGCACTCATTGACCAAATGTCCTTTCAAACACATCATCGAGGTCCTGACGAAACCAAAGCATTAAGAATCGAGGCTAAATCATATCATATTTATTTAGCATCCAATCGCCTAAAAATTACGGACCAATCTATACAGGCATCTCAGCCCATGGTTACACCAGATTCTAAATTTGCACTACTTTTCAATGGAGAAATTTACAATTTTCATGCACTTAAAAGTGAACTGATTAATGCCAGCATCTCTTTCTCCTCTCATTCCGATACAGAAGTACTTTTTCAATGGTTGATTTTGTATGGCAGGGAAGGTATTGAGAAATTAGAAGGGATGTTTGCATTTGTTTTCATTGATATAGAAAGGGATGAAATTTTGGTTGTTAGGGATCGAAATGGGATAAAACCCATTTATTATTTTGAAAATGAAGATTGCTTAATTGTATCTTCCGAAATTAAGCCAATCATTGATTCAGGATTAGTAAAAAAAGAAATCAATGCCACACAAATCCAGCATTATCTTGCACTTAAATATGTGAAAAAACCAGAAACATTTTATCAAAATATTTATGAACTGGAACAAGGAGCAATATTATGTCATCAAAAAAATAAAAGTCAGATAAGTCATTTTCATAAAAAAAATTACCAATTCAATAATGCAATACCTGAAGTCGGCAAGATTGAGAATTTGATTACAGATAGCCTCCTTCAACAATTGAATGCTAAAGTTCCATTAGGACTATTACTAAGTGGAGGTGTAGATAGCACTTTGCTGCTGGCTCTGTCAAAAAAAGAAGGCTATTCCGTACCAACTTACACAATAATCAATTCGCAGGAAGATAGGTCATTTGGCACCAAAGATTACAAATACTCCAGGATGGCTTCTGTGGCATATGGAAGTGATCACCATGAATTGGAAATGAATATTTCAATTCTTGAACAATTTGATGATTTTATAGAGCAAATGGACCAACCTATTGGAGATTCGGCCTATTTGATGACATCAGAAATTTGTAAAAACGCTGCAGACTCTCAGTTTCATCGAGATGGAGAGGCTGGTATGAAAATATTATTATCAGGTGCTGGAGCAGATGAGTATTTTGGAGGATACAACCGGCACTGGGCTTATTACAATTATTTAAAGTATAAACAGATAATTGACATAACTTTACCCGTTCTAAATCCCAGTTTAAATCTACTGCCTTCAGGATTCACTCACCCGCTGAGGAAAAAATTTAAACTTGTCAAAAAATGGTTGAAATCTTATGACCAATCACCGCAGAAAACATTCTTAAATTATTTGATGTTTGATGAATTCAAATTGTCATTAAACGAATTTGATGATCTTGATAATAAAAATACAAATCTATTATCCCGTGCTTTGGAACATGATCAAAACAACTATTTGATAAGTGACGTACTAGCTCTAAGCGACAAAGCATCAATGCGCCAAAGCTTAGAGATTCGCCTACCTTACCTCGACGAAAAATTAACAGCCTATTTATCAACAATAAATTCAAATGCGCTTATGGAAAAAGGGCAGAAATGGGTCCTAAAAAATATACTGGTAAAACATGGTGGCAAAAAGTTCATTAACAGGCCAAAAGAAGGTTTTGGTTTGCCGCTTTCAAGTTGGCTATTTGACAAACGTGTTGCCCATCTTTGGGAAATATTTGAATCAAAAGACAGTCTAATTTTCCAGTATTTGGAAAAGCAAAAGTTTGATTTTTTAGTAAATCAACAAATTCAAAAAGCTGAAGATCACGGCCCTTTGCTATGGTCAATTCTGGTTTTAGCCCATTGGCTTCAACGTAATTTTTCGTAAGGATCTCTAGATAGCAAATGAATAAATATTAAAGCTCTTGAAAAAGATAGTTTATATCCATCAATATTTTAAAACTCAGGAGGAGGATGGTGCCATTCGCTCATTTCATATCTCGAAAGGCATGGTCGATAGGGGAATGCATGTGGATATGATCACAAGTCATAACAAAAGCAGTTATGAACTTAAAACCATAGATGGAATTCATGTTCATTATTTACCTATTAAATATTCCAATAAACTAACTTTTACAAATAGATATTTCTCCTTTCTCAAATTTGTAATTGTTGCTATAAAATTAATTTACAAACTTCCTAAACCAGATTTATGCTATGCTACCTCCACTCCGCTGACGATCGGCATCATTGCTTTGTGGTTAAAATGGATAAAAAATATCTCATATATTTTTGAGGTGAGGGATCTTTGGCCTGAGGCGCCAATTCAATTGAGAATTATCAAGTCACCCATTTCAAAATACATTTATCGCCGACTTGAAAAAATTATTTATAGAAATGCCAATAAAATTGTTGCCCTATCGCCGGGAATTGAACATGGAATTTTACAAAAATGTCCTAAAGCCAAAATTCCCATTGTCCCCAATATGGCAGATATAAATTTTTATAGCGGAATAAATATCGAACCTCAAGAAAACAAAAAATTTACTATTGGATACTTTGGAACATTTGGCATGGCCAACCACCTCGAATATGTATTGCAGATAGCATTTGAATGTCAAATATTGAAACTCCCAATACTTTTCATGTTTGTTGGTGATGGTGCAAAAAAAAAATCCCTGATACTCAAAGCAAATAAAATGAAACTGAAAAACATACAATTTCTGCCTCATCAAAGAAGAGAAGAAATCAGAGTACTACTTAATAAAACAGATGCTTGTTTTACGTCATTCCTCGATATTCCTATTCTCGAAACCAATAGCCCCAACAAGTTTTTTGATGGATTGGCTGCTGGAAAATTAAGCATTATCAATACAAAAGGGTGGCTCAGAGAACTTGTAGAAAAAAATGAATGCGGATTTTATTTTGACCCAAAAAAACCTGAAGCATTTCCTGCTTTGATTAAGCCTTTTATTGAGGATAAAAAATTACTTGAATCTTATAAATCCAATGGCTTAAAATTGGCAAAATCGGAATTTTCTAAAGATATTCTTGTAGAAAAAGTCTGTAGTTTGATTCAACCTTAAAACTTAAATGAATTCAATTATCTTCTGCCATATCCTCAATTCACTTATACAATCCTGAGATATTTCCTTTACATTAAAAATGTTATTTTTACTTTGATGACCACAATAATAACCATAGGATTTATTCAGGCATTTTTTTTCACAGTTCTTGCACTAACCAAAAAAAATAAAGAAGTAACAGATTATATTCTTGCCATTCTTTTTTTAACAATTTGCTATCAACTGGGTGTCAACTATGTAATGTTGAGTGATTACAAATTTAAATTTCCCCATTTAATTGGAACATCTGGTCCACTTTCATTTATCTACGGACCACTACTTTTTTTCTTTATAAAAAATTATATCTCAAAAAATCACAAATTCAAACCAAAATATCTGCTTCACTTTATACCCTTTATAGTTAATCACATCTATAATTTTTTTAATTTTTACTTTCACAGTGGCGAACAAAAAATAATTGATTTTAATGAAATTATTGTAGGAAAACCAGACGTGGACATTTCTATTTTCCTTATTCTGAGATCCCTCTCACCACTCATTTATTGTATTTGGTCAATAAATATCCTTAAAGTCCATAGAAAAAATATTAAAAAACTATACTCTTTTACCTCCGACAAATTGAAATTGGAGTGGCTTTGGTATCTAACCTGGAGTATGCTTTTGGTTGGCTTATCAGCCTTAATACTCAATGGAATAATAGTATTTCATGATGTAGCCGACTGGATCCAATTGAGGTTAATTCTTATGGTAATTGGCTCTATTTGGGTATTTTCTCTTGGGTTTTACAGCATAAGAAAAACACCTTTTTATAGATCATTTCATGTGGAAGGACTTGACACACTTGAAATAGAGAACAATAAGATAAAAGGCGAAAAATATGAAAAGACAAGATTGAAAGAAGACGAAATTCCTAGGCTTAAAAAGAAACTTTTGGATTATCTGGAAGAATCGAAACCTTTCCTAAATCAAAATTTGTCCATTGGTGAATTAGCTGAAATGATTGATGTTCATGCTTACCAATTATCCCAATTGATCAATGATAAATTGGGTAAATCATTTTTCGAACTTATAAATTCATATAGAGTCAAAGAAGTGAAAAAACGTTTTTTTGACCCGGAAAATAAAAATTATACTTTATTGGGTATTGCCTTGGATTGCGGGTTTAATTCAAAAGCTTCTTTTAACAGGATATTTAAGCAATTGACAAACCAGACGCCCACAGAATATATTAAAAGCAAAAAAGCTGCTTAATCTTTGCAAATAGGAAATTTACTAATTTTAGAAATTAATTTGAGACTGAAGCTGATCTTCATTGAAAAATAAAAAATACATATTTGTATTATTGAACCTACAATTTTTCATGCAGATGCTGTCGGCTCAACCGGAGGCAGAAACTTTGGAATTTGACCCACAACCCAGAGGAGAAAATGGCCTTCGCATTATGTTTTACAATATTGAAAACCTCTTCGACACTTTTGATGACCCTGCCATCAACGACGATGAATTCACAGCAAGTGGAGAAAAAGGATGGTCTTATTACAGGTATAAAGAAAAGTTGAATCACATAGCAAAAACAATCATTGCGGTTGGAGGATGGGAAGCTCCAGCTTTGATTGGACTTTGCGAGATCGAAAATTTTCAGGTATTGATGGACCTAAGCACCAAAACTCCACTTAAAAAATATGGATATCAAATTGTCCATGAAAACTCAAATGACCGAAGAGGGATAGATGTGGCGATATTATTCAGACCTGACAAGCTATTAAAAATTGCTCATAAATCCATAAAAATTATAGACAACACCTTTGTAACACGAGACATCTTGTACACATCATTTTCTTATCAACAAAAAGACACCATCCATTTTTATGTTAATCATTGGCCTTCGAGATATGGTGGCAAATCCTTTTCGGAAAGCAAAAGAATAACGGTGGCATCTGTATTAAAATCAAATACCGACTCAATTTCAAGAGTATATCGAAATCCAAAAATATTGATCATGGGAGATTTTAATGATGTGCCTTCAGACGAAAGTCTATCCTCAGTCCTCGATGCTAAACCAATAAAATCATCAATTATCCCCAGGCAACTTTACAATCTTTCGTTTTATGATTTCAAGTTGGGCAAAGGCACATTGGTTTACAAAGAAATAGACCACACTTGGTTTCTATTTGATCAAATAATCGTTTCCGGAGTATTGATTGAAGGAAAAGGCTTGTTGACAAAAGGAAAGAAATCTATAATTTTTCAAGCAGATTGGTTGCTGAAAAATGGCCGGCCTTTCAGGACTTATCAGGGACCAATATACAAAGGAGGGTTTAGTGATCATTTGCCAATTTATATTGATTTGTACACCAACTAATAAAGGCCGAAGGTAATATATGGATAATCAATTTTCTTATTC
>CAYREN010000137.1:0-10887 GCA_964423255.1 uncultured Roseivirgaceae bacterium
CTTTCTTAAATCTTATTTCTGTAAAAAAATCATCCGCATCTAAAAAGGAGATATAATCTTGGGTGGCATTGGCAATTCCCAAATTTCTGCTTGCCCCTGCTCCTTTATTTTTCCCATCGGTATGTCTTAAAAGCTTAATGCGGTCATCTCGTTTTACAAGGTTTTCACAAACTTGAAGAGATTCGTCTGGGGATCCATCTTCAACTAGTACTACTTCCTTTACTTCATTATGGAATAATGCGCTTTCTACAGCACGCACTAAAAAATTTTCCGCATTGTAAACTGGTATGACAACGGAGATATTCATATAGAAATTTTCGATGATTCAATAATTTTTGTTAGCCCATCAATATGACGCTTCATCGAAAAATTATTTTTTATTCTTTCCTTTCCCTTCTTACCCATCTCCAAAGCGGCATCTCTATTTTCCAGAACCCATATCATATTATCTGCCATTGCATTAATATCCCTTTCACGGCAAAATAAACCTGTTTCTCCATCAATTACTACATCCGGAATTCCTGCATGCTTTGTACTAATAATTGGTAAGCCAGCTGCGCTTGCTTCCAAAATAGCAACAGGAGTACCTTCCATATCGCCGTCCTGCGCTTCAATGGAATGCTGCACAAAAGCAATGGATTCTTTTAAATAATTTTTGTATTCTTCCGGACTGATACGACCAGGGAGATTAACATGATTTTCAATTCCCAAAGCAAAGACGAGGTCTTTGCAGCTGTCTAACAATGCGCCATCTCCAGCTATAACTAATCTTGCTTTTCCATATTTCCGAATTACTTTATGGAAGGCCAGAATCAATAAATGTGGTGCTTTTTTTTCTACAAAGCGTCCTATGGCTATAAACTGATCCTTGGAATAAATAGTCTTTACATTAAAAAATTCATCATTTGGCCCATAAGGATTATAAGCAATTTTTTCTTTTAGGCACCCTATTGATATTAATCGTTTAGACATTTCATGACTCACAGATATTATCTTTGTGGCGTAATCAAACATCTCTTTATACTGATACTTGTATTTTTTAATTACACTATTCCTAACCGCATCATGGCCATGAAAATGAACCACTAATGGAAGCTTTAACTTTCTACAAATCGGCAAAACAGTTGCCCCCTCCATCCCATACTGTGCCAATACAACATCAATTTTTTGCGACTTAAAAACCTTAACAGTTTGATTTATAGCGTCATTACCTATTAGTCTGTCAATCATCCTTTTAAAGATACTTGACGATTGATTTTTCCTCCCCTCCAATTGAAAAGGTAAATTCACCCCGTACAATTGTACAATTTCAAAAGGGAGTAAATTTATCTGGGCTTTGATGAATGTTTCACAGGAAGCATATGGTTTATTTGTAACTATTGCTATTTTCATTAAAATATAAATTCAACAGTATATTTTATTATTAAAAATTCTCTTCGACTAAACAATTGTTTTTTCTGCTCTTCCATACAATCCGGTTATCATCTGCCCCTCTTTCAAGCTTACCTTTTCAAAAGCACTCAATTTTATTAATTTCTTCATTACCCCTAAAGCAATCTTGGAAAGCCAATGGTGCTTTCTTTGAGATATATTTGAGATAGGAGATCTTTTTACCCAAAGCCCTATCATCTGTGCCATTGCCAAGTGCCAGCCTCCTGTAGCATGGATCTCTATATTATCAAATCCGGAATTTCGCAAATGACGCTCCAACGAAAAGGGTGTATATCGATATTCGTCGTGAGGTGCTTCATGCAAATTCCATAAGAATGGAACAGTAAAAAAAAATACACCTCCCGACTTTAATACTCTATATGTTTCTTTCAAAACGACTTCCGGATCAGGGCAATGCTCCAACACTTCGGTACCTATTGCACAATCAAAGGAGTTTTCTTCCAATGGCATTGTGCGGCCATCCCAAACGTAATCGGGCCTAACATTCTCGTCATATTTCAAAGCCCCTTCAATATCCAGGCCCAGGTATTCCTCTACTTTCGAGCCTGAAAGTATATATTTCTTGTACGGCATTTTACCACAACCAATGTCCAGTAACCTCCCTTGCATTTTTGGCATTATCCAATTTATGGATTTGAGAATAGCTGTCCTCACCAGATAAAGGTCAAGATTTTCTGTAGTAAATGGGATATTTATAAAATTGTCTGCTTGTAGCTTGATAGACATTTATGGTTAATTAAGTAATGTTGATTTCTTGATAAAGGTCCTTTTCCCATTCATTGGACAATTAGACTACCGCTCCCCTTCGTCATCTCGACCAAAGGGAGAGATCTTAAGTTGATGGTTTCATCAATGTTTATTTCAGCATCTTCCGAGTTCTTAAATAAGTGACTCGGAGGGGAGAAAAACTATGGTCGGCATTTGATCTCACTTGAGGAACAAGTATGGGCACACTATATAAAATCAAGGTTTTATAATCGTTTGATTTTTTTATTTAACCAGTTTTTTGCTTTCCAATATTTATCTCTCTCCACTTCAATTTTATCGCTCTCCACAAAATTTTTAAGATTTAGCTCTTTACCATTTTTTTTCAAAATTTCAGTATATTCATTTAAGTAAGGTTTCAATAGAAGATCCTTACCGTTCACTATTCCTTTAAACATACTTGCCGTAAAGTGAATAAATACGACATCATACTTCCCACTAATAATTACCTTACCGTTTCTCGATGCTCGGTGGCAAACATCCTGATTCCAGTTGGCAACATTACACCCTTTGTGTTTCAGAATTTTCACCTTATCAAAATAAATTGGCATAAGGTTTAAATAAGTTTGATCGACATAATGACCAATAGAAAAATTTATCTCGCATTTGTACAAACATGCTTCTGCCCACCAGTCCATGGTTTTTTTGGCCTTTTTATTAACCCCGATAAACCCTGCGTTAAACAGGCCTCCAACAAATTGTAAATTAAAATTAGCATCATTTAATGCCGGATTTAGGCCACGCCAATGGGGTGTCAATAGCACATCAAACTCGTCGAGTGCGGTAAATAGAAAATTATAATCTGAAAAATAAAAAGTATCGGGGTCGGTAAATATTACCTTTTCATAGCCTTGCCCCAGAAGGTAGTTTATAAATATGGGTTTTAAAGACCACCTAAGTTCATCTTGTGTTGCTGGGAGGTTATACTTATTGTTAATCTCTGACCCTGTATCAGATGCTGAAATGATGGTATTTATTGGAAAAAGTAATACATTTTTCCGTTGAGAGACTGGGTTCTTTAATGCATCAAAGTCTACTACAAGCACGTTGAGCACAATATCTTGATCAAAGCAATACAGTGAATCATATATTGTATATGCATAGGATAGATGGCTAGCCGTTATAATGGTACAAAAAGTGTTATTGCTTTGCATCTATTATTGTTATTTCAAATAGCCGACTACAGATCTAAACATGCTTATTTTATATTTCATGTATTTGCTTCCTATGCTTTTAAAAATTCTCTTTGTATAGTATTTAAAAAACAACATTGGATGCTCAATTAGAAATTCCTTTTGAGTTTTTTTTAATGAATTTATTGCCCTTTCTATATTACTAGACTTTGTATTTCTGTCAATGAAGTAATACCCAAAAAGACTATTCACGCGAACAATATATTTACAAATTCTGAAAACTCTCAATAAGAACCAGTAATCCATTGACCATGGATTATCGTCAGGAAAATCGCCTATTTTTTCTTGAATTTTTCTTTTATAAAAATATGAGACTGGGTTTAATGGAAATCTACATGGCCAATAATCAAGTATTTCTATAAGAGATGTCGAAAAATCATCTCGATATATTTCTTGTTCAGGAAATACTTGAGTGAGGTTTCCAATTACAATTTCTGTCTTCGGCTTTTCAGAAAAACTCTTTATTACCTGAGCAAACACATTTTCTCCAAGCCAATCATCAGCATTCAAATAAACAATCACCCCCCCCTTTGATTTCTTAAATGCCTTGTTCATCGCATCAGACTGACCTTTGTCTGGTTCAGAAATCCACTTAAGATGATCATATCTTTTTAAGGTATCAATCGTCCCATCAGTACTACCACCATCGATAATGATGTGCTCCCAATTATCGTAATCCTGATTGAGCACAGACTGAATAGCACGCTCAATGTATTTACCAGAATTGAAAGACGGGGTGAGAATGGAAATTTTCAATCTACTTAATTATTTTATTGTAAAACGCAATGTACTTGTTTGCCTGAATCTCCAATGTGTAGGTTTCCAAAATACTTTTTCTGGCTTTTAAACTCATGCAGTTTTTTAATCGAGTGTCACTTAAGACCATCTCAATTTTCATGCTTAAATCAAGAGAATTTTCGGGTTCTACTAATAAACCTGTTTCACCTTCGATTACCATATCTGGTATTCCTCCAATATCAAAACCAACAACAGGTGTACCACAAGACATGGCTTCAAGAACTGTATTGGGCAAATTATCTTCTCGGGAAGGTATCACAAAAACATCCGAAGCAGAATATAGTAAGCTCATCATTCTGGCGTCACTTACATGACCCACAGCATGAATATTTTCTATGCTCTCCTTTCTATTAATTCGACCAATCGCCAGTAAATAATACTTTTCCTGAAGATGCTTAAGAGAATCTAATAGTAAATCAAAACCCTTACGGTAATTTGATAAATTATCACATACAAAAAGTACAACTTTGCTATCAACTGGAATATCGAAAACCTCTTTTGCAAACTCCTTATTGTGTGCTTTGAAAATTTGTGTATCAATTCCATTTGGAATCAAGCAATGCCTTCGATTCTTAAATATTTTGCTCTTTTTAGATTCGTTTAAAAGCCATTTTGAAAGACCAACTACACTTATATTGCTTTCATTCATAGCGACCCTTTTTATTTCTATCAGGTCTTCCTCGAATTCTTTATAAGTATTCCAGTTTCTATAACTATCATTTTTATAATGAAATCCTCCCTGAAATGGATTCATATCATGCAGTGTCCATACTATTGGTTTTCTGACTTTTTTAAAAAAGGTTTTAATATTTATAAAATTTGAAATCCAATGTAGGTTAATTATATCAGCCTCTTGTACAAGGAAATGCTCTTCAACAAAATAATCAGTATTAGGGAAGGAGAAGATCTCAATATTTCCTTTATTTTTTTTTAATACTTTTAAATTTTTCTCCCTTTCACTTAAAAGAAATCCTTTTCTTTTCAATATCCTTTCGTGTAACCGAGGCTTGGGTAATTTAGGGTGTTGATAAACCTCAGGTACATCGACAGTATGCTTATTTAAGCATAGAAACTTTGAATCTATACCCTGACCTATTAAACCCAGATGCAAGCGAATGGCGGCATTTCCAGCGCCTCCACTGTCAGCTGTGCAAATATGAAGAACCTTCAAATTCTTTATTATTTTTTACATTAATCTGTTCAAAAGATACAAGCCTATCCATCTGGCTATTATCTTTTAGAAAATTATAAATCTTTCCCCCAAAAGTATAGTCAATTGCAGTAAATTCTACTCCAAGTGTATGAGCAAATAAAACAGAATGAAAGCGCATACATAAATTATGCTTTGAGGTATTCATTATGTCAACAATAGATTCTACGGTGGATAGTTTTTGATTATAAGTGATATCAATTTCACTTTTACTGCTAAAATATTTTTTTATAAATCTTCTTGAAAAATCACGATCATCACTGCCAACAACAAAATTATGCATATGATGTAACACCACTTTTTTTATTCCTAATTCCTTCGATAGTTTTAATAAATATTGGGCCAAACCACTTTCAAATGACAATTGTTCCTTTTTGAAATTCTCAGGAGATAAATGCCTTGCATATTCATACGGCCATTCTCTTAAAAAACATGCAAGTACATTTGACTTTTTAATCTTATTCCTGTCATTAGATAGCTCTTTAATACACTTTATTGCCAAGTCTCCAGAGAGTGTAATGTCATCTCTCCCGGTCCATTCTTTTGCTAAATCAACACTTTTCTGATCTCTAAATTTTAATATGTCTGCAAGCTTTAAAATTTCCTTAGTAGTTCGTAAGTATCTCTTTTTTGTAAGTGGCCCAATACCACATCCATAAACAACAGTTTTTCTTTTATATCGCTTTGCTATTTTAAAACCGTTTAAGGCAACATGTAATACTTCCAAATCCATTAAAGGTCCTCCTCCCATAACAGTTTCGTTACAATATTTTGAGTGCCTGTATAACTCCAAACTCTGACTGTCAATAACCTTTGCTGTTATCTGTAGTTCTTTACATGTTCGTTCTGTAATAAATGGGAATAAACTTCCAATTATAAACTCAATATTTTCCTTATAAATTTCCTTATACTCACTGATGATACCACTCAAAATAGCTTTGTCACCTACCGTTTCCGTTCCATACCATCCAACAATAAATACTCTATAATCTTTCTGAAAGACAGGTTTTTTTAGAAAATTTGATACTTTTAATGCTCTACTAGTTCGATCAATTCCAATAAATTTCTTACTTAATAAAATTTTATAATCGTTTAGTTTTTCTTTGTAGGTAATTTCTGCATGATAATCATGAATACAACTCTCACATTCATTATTGATAATCCTTCTTCTTTCTTTTAAGTTTTTTTTATAGATGTTCCACGCAGACTCATTGAGTGAATTCCCAATCACATTTGATTTTGGTGCACAATATTGCAATTCTCCTTTTGAGTTTAAAACAACACCATCTGTATGATACGGGCAACTTATTTTTCTCGATCCACCAAGTAACATCGATTGAATGCTTCGATAGGTTCGTTTAAAAGTTTCATTTTTCTCAAATGTCAATTCCAGCTTTTTGAAAAACAAAGTCAGGTGATAGGCTTCATCATCAGTAAAATTTCTTATCTCTCTTTTCTTATCTTCATTGTAAAGACGGGTTATAAATTCTGCGACTCTAAACCTGCCATAAATTTTTTCCTCCTTTAAAAAATGAAGTAATTCATCTACATCCCAGACGTTATCTTTAGAGATTGTGCAACCAATTGATACCGGGAATTCTGCCTTATTTTGAAAATGCTTTACTACTTTAATTGCTGAATGGAAATTGCCATCCCTTCTTCTGATTTTATCATGATTTACACCGTATCCATCCAATGATACCATCATGGAAAATTTCTTATTGTTCTTTTTACACAGATCAGCAACTTCTTCGATCCTACTTATTACTATATCATCTTTAATGGCATTTGTGATGATACTTAAACCTATCAGATTAGGCAAAGCTCTAATACATGATTCATATAACAAGGGAAGATCCGTGCGCAGTGTTGGTTCTCCTCCTGTAATACCTACATGCTGCACATCGGAGAACAATGGGTCTTTCAGAATGCTAAAAAGCTGATCCGGGCTAAATTCAAAATCTTGCTTGTTTTCCCAAATGTTACACATTACACATTTAGAATTGCAAATATCATTTGCATTCAGATTGATGACTAAGGGTTTCCTGGGATAATACTGATACCAGTATTTTTGTTTTATATCATGGATATATAAAGAGGTAAAATATTTTAATTGCCCGAGCACATACCTGATGATCCAAAGCGATTTCTTAATCATGCTAATAATCTAAATATGAATTATTTGGTTAATGGGTTGTAATTGTAACGACTTCAAAAAGTATATTTCAGTTTGTCCTTCAGTATTCATGAGTAATTTTTTCTTCTTCTTAGCTATATGCCTTCTTCTACTTTCATGATTTTACTTCGTGAAAAACTATGAGATCTCTATTTTTATGTTCCTCAATTTTGGTTATTTAAAAATGCAGTCAATTATTTTAGGAAAAAATTAATTAATTAATTCAACTAAAAATTTTGATGTGTCAACCATTTTTTCAGGAAATGTCTGAGGTATATAATCCCCTAAATCAGGGATTTTCGAATATCGCTTTATAACACTTTTTGCCAGTTTACATTGTTCAATAAACTGTTCATCAATCTTTAACTGAACACTTTTATTGGTTGGGACTTTACCACTAATTAACTTTTTAATGACGTTTTTAAAATTCAATTCCAATATCTGAGCAGGTTGCCAAATCCATTTTATCTCATCATTTAAATTAAAATATTCCCAGTTCATTATCATAGGTATAGTTGGAACAGCTGGATACAGTCTTTGGCAAGTTCCTTCGATACCGGTTGAATCATCAAATAATAAATATTTTAGCCCTTTATCACAAGCCTGAATAATACGTTTAGCAGTATTTATATGATCATCAAAATAAACTAAAGAATTAGCAGGTGGATTTTGTATATCAATTTCAGAAAAATCTTTATCATCAATAAAAACGCCATTGGGAATATCTTTTTTTGCTATTTTCAATTTGCCAAGATTTGGATCAATTGCAATTATTTTTTCCAATTTAGATGACTTTAAAAATGCATGAAGTGAACTGCCAATAAAAACTCCAGATTCAATATAGAGAGCAGGCAAAAGAACTCTACTAAGGCACCAAAGATTAATATGGTCTTTTTCTCTAACTCCTCCTGTTTTAAACAAATTTAATTCTCTTGCATGCTTCAATTCAATTATATATTCACTCACCAATTCATCTAAGTCCAGCGATTTACAATCATGTTTAAAAAAACCGCAGTAGAAACTATAGGCATCCTTTATTGCCAACTTGAGCAAATTAGATCTCAGGTTGGCGCTTACATAAGTATCCCATTTTTCTTTCATGTCTGATCGAACTAAACCATCACCAACTCCCATTAAATATTTTCTATCCATTTCTTTTATTTTTACCTAA
The DNA here is from genome assembly GCA_964423255.1 of uncultured Roseivirgaceae bacterium. GTDB lineage: Bacteria > Bacteroidota > Bacteroidia > Cytophagales > Cyclobacteriaceae > JAAUQL01. Next base: position 8,766 of record CAYREN010000137.1, read on the forward strand.
ACTGTCGATGTTTCTAAAAAATGCTCCAGACATCATCTACTTAACCAGTCCTTTAAAATTTTATCTTAGAAAAGTAAATCTATTGTATCTACTAAATCGGCAACTTATGATATTGTGTTGCTTCAGAAAACTATGGTTGATAATCAACCATATTCAAACAAAATTAGAACTATAGATATCCTAATTGTTGCATCATTGATCTACTCATATTTAATATCATTTTTTCATCTTCATTTGATAGTACATTTTTCCAACTACCTACTTTTCCACTTCTCACAAATTTTGTAGATAATTTAGCATCTTTTTCAGATTTAAAAGGTCTCCCTTTTAAATCTTCAATTCTTGACATTGATTCAAATGATGATCTTTCTATAGCCCTATTTATTTGGTCTTCAGGTTTTTCCCATTTAAGAAACGTCAATATTTTGATAAACTCGGATTTCGTATCATCAATTAAATCCTCATACTTTATTATCAAGAACTTTTTCGGAGAATTATTCAACCAGCTTTTAACATGTAATTCCCAAGAACAAGGTCTAAGGTCTGATTTTTTAATAAAAGCACTTATACTTCGTTCATTGGAAGGTAATTTCTTTAAAAGATAATTATAATAGGAAACATAGACATCTCTTGGATCTCTAACAATGTAAATGACTTTATTAAATTTTTTATTATAAGTAGAATGACTTTTAAGTAATCTAGGTCTTTTTGCATTTACAACATCCTCATGATGGACTTCGAAATCTGGTATATAATTAACTGCAGAATGAAAATCTATTAAATCATCCTCCCTAACCATTAGGTTTGCCAAAAGAAATCTCACCCATGTATTTCCGGATTTTGGGTATGAGACAATGAAAACATCATCATCGTAAATCACATTTTTTATTGTGTGTTTTATTCTTTTTTTAAATATATTTTGCATTCTATATTTCACAAATACTCATTTAATTTCCAATGTGAATTTAAATGAATAGGAATTCCCCCTAATAAGTTTCCACCAATAACATTTATATTGACGATGCTTCTATACACAACAATGTTCTCCCCAAATTTATAAATTGAAGAATTATCATCTTCTGCAAAACCTATATTCACAGAGTACTTTCCCGGCGATAAAAAATTGTCAAATGTCACATGAACCAATCCTTTTTTATTACCATCATAATTTATATCAGCGTTTTTAGAATTTAATACTGCGACACCATTTAGATTAGCATCCATAAAAACAATTGTTGTGAAAAAATTTAGCTTCCCAGAAGTGTTTTCATATTCGAAAGTCAAATCGACTTTTTCAGCAAATTTAAGATCATATTCACTTTTGCTTTTTATATTATTTATTGAAATTGATCCAATAGTAATTCCATTGCCGATTATGGATGCCTCTTCATTTTTAAATCCTTTCTGATAAAGACTAATCCCAAAGCCAATGTCTCTTCCAATATATGATGATTTACCATGTTCCATCATTTTTACCTCACTACAAATTCTGGCAATTTGTGGCATTGCATGGCTAACAAAAACTACAGCACTATTTCTCAATAACTCTGTAATCCTATTGAAACATTTAACCTTAAATCCTATATCACCCACTGCCAAAACCTCATCAATTAATAACACGTCCGGTTCCATCTGAGAAGCTACTGCAAAGCCCAACCGTACCTTCATGCCGCTGCTATAGTTTTGTACTGGCATATCAATAAACTCATCCATCTCGGCAAAGGCCACAATGGCATCATACTTGGCGTCTATCTCTTTTTTACTAAAGCCCAGCACTGCCCCGTTGTTGTAGATGTTTTCCCTGCCTGTAAGAATTGGGTTAAACCCAGCCCCCAGCTCTATCAGTGCTCCTATCCGCCCGTGCATGGTTATTTTGCCTTTGTCTGGCTTTAGAAGACCATTGAGCAATTTCAGGAGGGTGCTCTTGCCGGCGCCGTTGTGCCCGATCAGTCCCAGGCATTCGCCTCTCTTCAGTTCAAAGCTCACATTGTCCACCGCCCAGAACTCGTCCTTGCGGAGCTGTCCGTTTTTCTTGCTGCCAAACAGCTCGGAGGAGATGTCCTTCACACCATAGAAGAGGGAGCGTTTGAGATCTCTACAGAATTTCTTTGAGACGCCTTCT
>CAYREN010000138.1:0-10878 GCA_964423255.1 uncultured Roseivirgaceae bacterium
AAAGTAAAAAATATCTTAACCCACTTAGCTTTTAGCCTAGTGGGTTTATTTTTTTTAAAGGCATCTAAAACTCAATAAGCTTTGCTGCTTGTTTTTCTATTTTTGAAAGATAAGATTGATCCGATACTTTATTATCTGTTAATAATTTACCAATCATTGGGAGTCTCAATTTATAAGCCAGCACGTTTGTTCCGCAATAATTAAGAATATCTGTAAAATGACTTAGTGCGAGTCCTGCTCCCAGATCACCGGCTGATATCCCGATCAAAGCACATTTTTTATCCATTAAAGATGTTGCCCGATCCAAGCCATCAACAAAAGCCTTTAATACCCCAGGGAAAGATCCGTTGTATTCAGGAATAACGAAAACAAATTTTTCAGATTTATTCATGAGTAGCCTGGCCTCGTTGAATTTCTCGTTCTTACCGGCATTTTCATAAAGTGCAGAGTGGATAAAATCTGTTGGTAAATCAAATAAATTGATGACGGCACATTTTGCACCCATTTCTTTTAGTATATCTGCGTATTGCGTTGCTATGTGTTGCGACACGGAGTCCTTTCGGTTGGTTCCGGCTATTATTGTAATCATTGGTTAATATTTTTATTCTTTACAGTTCTAATAATATGCTTCTTGCACTGAATAGAAAAATCGAATATGATTTGACAAATATCCAAGTAAAATTAAGTTATTCCGCTGGTTATATATTTGAAATAATGAGTAAAATGAGGAATACGAATGTAGATATATTTTTAATCCCACCAGTGGGTTTAATGCTCAGATGCTTGCATAGAATAAAAATATCTTGACCTATTCATGCCTCGAGGGCTTGCCCCGAGGTAGTTGACTTAAATATCCAAATAGTAATAAATCATGATAGTAATACCATAACTATTCCTGATAAAATAATTAAGATACTGGCCATATTCTTAATTACTTGAAGCTGCGAATTCCCTATAAAATTTATTTTTTTTAACATGGTAAAAACAATGCATCCAATACTCAATGTAAGAGCATAAAACCACCATAAATTTTCTGCGTGTAAAAAATTTTTTCCGTAGTCAAAACCAAGTACCAATCCAAAGACCAGAATAAAATATTTTATGAATAATTTCCAAGACTTTTTCATGTAAATCAAAAGGATGCCTGCTAAAATCACCCCTAATCCAGTCAACAAGGTAATGGGGAAATAAATATGTATTAAAACCCCAAAGGATATCCCAATAAGAATAGCAATAATAAATGTCCATCTTGATAGCAATTTATTCCCTTTGGCATTTTTACTATATGCCACCATACCTAATGCAATAAATGGTATTATTTTAGCCAGAAAAAATAAAGGCATATACGTATCAATATAGGTTTTTTCCAGAGATTGGTTTATGGTATGTGCTGATATATAGACAGGTGAGCATATTGCAAAAATGAAAAGTATTAGTAAAAAAAATCGCTTCATTTTCTAAAAATAGATTTACTCTATATTTTATCAAAGTAATCCTTGAAAATCACTTTTTTATGGCCTAACCTCGACAAGCAAGAGCCAAAAAGGATAATTAGAGATATCTCCCATTCAGAAAATACGAGACAGAATTCTGCTAATTTTTTTGTGCCTATCTGGGTTTACTGCACGAACTATTTTTACTTCGTCATTAAAATATTGTCTCTTATTAAAATAATTTTTCTATAGGGGCAATTGCGTATTGTAAGTCATTATATTGACAACGATTTTTATTATCTTATAAAAAATTACGACAACCTTAAATATTTTGAAGCAGTGTCAAAATTTATTTAAAGAACGTATCAATATATTTTTGTAAATACAATCCCATCTTATGAAAAGACTCATTTTATCCAGTATCGCGATTATATTATTTGAAGTAGCTTTTGGTCAGCAAGTACGTGTATATGAAGGAGAAGAAATAATCCCTACATATCAGCTGGGTGCCAATGAGTTAAGCCCTATTTTCTATACAGGTAGAGATGTTCAGGGTGCAGCAGGGCACTATTACCCTTACCCTGCTCAAATTAAATTGGGTGAAAAAATCACCAATGAGACTTACAATATGGTCTATCTTGAAAATGAATATTTAAAAATCACTATTATTCCTGCATTGGGCGGCCGGTTATTTTCGGCCATTGACAAAACCAATGGTCATGAATTATTTCATCGAAATAGTGTAATCAAGCCAGATTTGATTGGGACACTTGGTGCATGGATTTCCGGTGGAATAGAATGGTGCTTTCCGCATCATCATCGACCTTCCACATTTTTACCTGCAGACTATTTTTTTGAGCAACATGAAGATGGAAGCGCAACAGTTTGGATTGGAGAAACCGAGCGAGGAATGCGTTTGAGAGGTATAATTGGTGTCACATTGCACCCTGGCCGGTCATACATTGATGTAGATTATAGATTAAATAATACCTCGACAACAACTAAGAATTTCTTGTTTTGGGCAAACGTCGCTATAACATCTGACGACAATTTTCGAACATTCTGGCCTCCTAGTCAGGAAATTGGTGTATTTCATTCACAAACAAGTTTTACCCATTGGCCAATTTCTAATGAAATTTATCAGGGGATTGATTATACTGAAGGAGTTGATCTTACCTGGTGGAAAAACCATCCAAAGCCCACCTCTTTTTTTATGTGGCATCCAAAAGAAGGCTTTATTGGCGGATATGACTATGCGAAAAAAGCAGGAACCATTCATGTAGGGGATGTCTATAATAATCCAGCTTCCAAGTTATGGCAATTTGGGCCTGGTCTCCAGGGACAGAATGCCAGGAGAAAACTTACCGATGATGGCAAAGCATATGTAGAACTCATGACCGGTACTTTTTCAAACAATCAACCGGATTACAGCTGGTTTGCTCCTCATTCAGTAAAAGAGGCAAAAAATTTCTGGTATCCACTGCGGGACATAGAAATTGCCAAAAACGCCACTATTGATGCAGCAGTAACTTTGCAGATGAGGGATACGAAAACTGTATTCTATGGATTTAATACAACCAAAAAGCATGAAAATGCCAAAGTTTTATTACGATATGACAAAAAAGTAGTGGTTTCAAAAAGCATCAGTATTGATCCGGGAAATCCATTTACAGCAACATGGGAGCGTGATAAAGAATTGGACGAATATAAGATTAGTATAGAATTGCAAAATAGCGACGGCAATGTACTGGTTTCATATACCCCTTATGAACGTAAAAATCCTGAATTACCTAAAGTATCTGAAAATCCCAAAGCTCCTAAGGAAATTGAGTCAGTAGAAGATTTGTATCTCGCAGGAAGGTTTGTAGAGCAGTTTTCCAAACCTTTTTATACTGCAGAAGACTATTATTTGGCGGCGTTAGAAAAATCCCCCAATGATTACAGAACAAATATTGCCTTGGGGATTCGCAAGGTAAACCAGTGGAATTTTAACGAAGCAGAAAAATATTTGATTAGGGCAGGGGAAAAATTAAGAATTCAATATGTACACCCTAAAGAAGGAGAGTTGTTTTATTATCTGGCAATTGCTCAGCAGTCGCTTGGAAAAAAAGAAGAAGCGTATAGAAATTTCTTTAATGCTTCATGGTACTACGAATGGTATGCTGCATCATACTATCAATTGGCACAAATGGAAAGTGTGGAGGGTAATTATATTAAAGCTCTTGAGTTTATAAAAAATGCTTATTCCACCAACAACCGTGATGGGAGGATTGCTGTTTTGTACACTTCGTTGCTAAGAAAATTAGATAAAGAAAAGGAAGCATTAAAAATAATTGAAGATGTGATCAAATTTGATCCTCTTAATTTTTCTGCATATTATGAAAAGGAGTTGCTGAGTAATGGATTTGAGCTCTCTTCTCTACAAAAAAATATGCAGGATGTGGATAACAATTATCTGGAAATAGCTACTGGATATTTGCGGTCAGGGATGTATGCCGAAGGTGTAAAGTTGCTCTCTTCACTTAAAAACGCAAAAAGTCCATTAATATATTTTTATCTCGCATGGTTTCATTCAAAATCCAACCAACCTGAAAATGCTAAAGAATCACTATCCAAAGCATCTGCATTGTCACTTGATTATTGTTTCCCATATCGTATTGAAACAGAAGTTGTACTGAAGTTTGCTATTGAACAAAATGCCAATAGTGCTGTTGCTCGCTATTTGCTAGGAAACCTATTATATGACAAACGCCCTGAAGAAGGTTTGGCCCTATGGAACAGGGCAATAGAAATTAATGATGATCTGGCTATGGCATGGCGCAATCTGGCATTTGGAGAATTTTATCATAATCGAAATGCTTTGAAAGCCATCGAACTCCAGGAGAAAGCCATTGCGTATGACAATAAAAACTCGATTTGGTATGCGGAGCTCGTGGAACAGTACGACAATTCTGCTTCCGACAATGTGAACTTAGTTTCTATTTTGGAAAAGAATATTAATGTTGTTAAGCAAGATATCAATGCCCCAAAAGGTTTGGTGAAATTATATAATTTGAATGGAGAGTATGACAAGGCTATTCAATTGCTAAATTCTCATCATTTCAGAACCTGGGAAGGCAGTAGGGAGATTTATTGGCATTATGTAGATGCCCATGTGCTGAAAGCAAAACATCTTATGAAAGGGGGGGACTATAAAAAAGCGCTGCAAGAACTGCAAACAGCCATGGTATATCCAGAGAATCTGGAGGTAGGAAAACCACTTGACGACGAGCGCAATGCTATGGTTTATTTTATTATGGCACAGGATTATGACAAAATGGGTAAGAAAAAGGATGCCAATAGATATTATAAATTGTGCATTAATTCTAAGAATTCACATGCTTGGCCAGACCTGAAATATTATCAAGGGATGGCAAATAAAAAATTAGGAAATTCTGAAAAAGCAAATCAATTATTTGATGAACTCATTCAAGCAGGTCAAAATATTGTTGATAAAAATTTAGACAAGCCTGGTGTAAACAAATCACTATCAAAGGGCTATTATTATTTGGCATTGGGGAAAATGGGCAATGGAGTAGAAGCAAAATCCATACTGTCCAAATCTTTGAAAGCGTATAAAAATAACTTATGGGCTAAACATTTTCTTTTAATGGATTAGAAAATGAAGTGATATTTAGCATTTGCATTTTTGGAATGTCAGTCTTGAAGATTTATTGGAGCAAGTTCCTTATTGGTCTGACACCCAAAGATCCCAGATATTATGAAGTTGCAAATAAAATTAATCTATGAGTATTCTTGTTAGTTCAATTGGCCATAACCGCGAGGCTATCGATAGTTTTTTGGTTTGTGTGTCGGCTTGTTCAAATTGCAAACGTGTTTGTCTGACAGTGTTGCCTTTTTCATTTTTCAAAATACAATTCTGGCAATAGAATTTTTATTTCTTTTTCTTCATCAGAATTTTCATAGTTATTTTCCCATAGTAATATGAATCTTATTTTAGATTCGACTAATTGATATCCTTGATTTTCTAGAGATTCTCTTACTACTTGAAATTTTTTTGAGAATTTAACTATTAGCTCACTATATGAATTTATCAAACCTTTTTTGCTTATTCCCAATGAATCTCCACTATTTAAAGAATTCAACCTTCTTTGGATAAATTTGAAATATCCAAGGTTAATGTCTTTATGTGTTAGATGATAGACTAAATGCTTGGGTAGAGGATGCGTTAATGTGTTTTTCAGATTGTGCAAGTCTTCAACGTTAATATTATTAAGGTAATTACCATTATAATGAATTGTCAAATTCTGTTTTGCACGAGTCATTGCCACATACAATTGACGTTTAGAATCATCCGTATAAGCATTGAAACTATCAAGCATTATAAATACATTATCAAATTCTTTTCCTTTTGCTTTATGAATTGTGGAAACAATAATTGTTTCACCATATTGCGAAACGAAATCTTCTAATTTTGACTCTTTAATAAAAATCTCAAAATCTGATCTATATTTTACTTTTGGATTTGTTTCTTGAAAGTCCACGAGTAGGTTTTTACAAAGATTGTAGTTTGTACTTTTACTATGTTTCTTTGCAAATTTCCTTTTTGCATCATTCCAGACCTCATTACTTATTGTTGGAATTGTTTTATCCAAGCCCAAATCTTCAATAAAAGACCTGGTCTCAAATAGATTATAAAGGCTAAATCCATCATTAGATTGAATTAATTTCGCTTGAATCCCATTCTTAAGAAGTAAGCCGGTAATTTGTAGAGCTTCATCATTGGTTTTCGTTAAAACTCCCGTTGTTCCAGATAAATCTGTGGAAAGAATATCATTCGCAAAGGGAACAATAAAGTTGTCATTATTGTAATTAACGATTTGAATGTTCCCGTTTGCCTTATGATTCGAGACAATTGGGGTTGTTTTAAAACGATGATGTATTTGTTCAACATATTTATTTGTAAACTCAACAAGATTTTTTTTGCTCCTGTAGTTTTCTACTAGCTCATATTTTGTTGCACTCTTTTCCTTAATAAATTGCTCAAAATACTTCGAGTCGGCTCCTCTGAAAGTGTAAATATTTTGGTCATCATCTCCAACAGCAACAATTCTCATTTCTTCATTTTTTTCCATTAAGGATTTTATCAAGCCAAATTCATGTACATCCATATCTTGAGCTTCATCAATCACAAGTACACTTTTTACTATTCTATTTGGTTCAACTTCGCCATTTTTTATTTTCTCCGTAGTAAGTTGAAGAATCTTGCCAGATTTCTCTATGCTTCCAACCGTGCCAAGTAAATCAAAGCAGTATGAGTGAAATGTTTTTATTTCAATGAAATTTGCAGCGTATCCAATTAATTTGATTAATCTTTTTTTGAACTCAGTAGTGGCCGCTCTCGAAAAGGTTAGCATCAATAATTGTTCATGTTTAACATCTTCCATTAATAAAAGAGATGCTAATTTGTGCACTAACACTCTGGTTTTTCCACTGCCGGGGCCTGCTGCAACAAGGATGTATTGATTCAGATTATCTTTTATTATCTTAAGTTGTCTTGGCGATAATTCACCAAAAAGTTGTTTGAATTTTTTTGGCGTAATATTTCTTTGAAGTTCATCCATGCGGCTGCCCGGAAAATATTTATTTAGAAATGAAGTGTAGTTTAATTGAAAATAGTCTTCTACAAAACTTAATGCTTCTTGGTAATCTTGAAGCATCTTTTTGGCATATTCACCAACTATATGAATTTGCTGCATTTTGTTTTGATAAAATTGTTCAAGTTGGCTATAGTCATCTTTTTTATACTGAATTTGATTATTATGTTCAAGTCTATCAATAGTTAGTTTATTGTAAACAACTAAAAAACCACCTTCAATTTTGATTGCTTCAATTCTTGACAGATAAAAAAGAGCATCTTCAATATCATCTATAGATGCCTCAATCTTAAACATTGCTGATTCATTCACATAATTATCTCTAAGTTCATGAACAGAAAATTCAACTAAGATCTCTTTTGACTCAACTTTATTTTTGTCCTGAGTATCTCGCGTTTTATTGAAAAGATATTTTAAAATTGATTCGGATAACAAGTGCCTTTTCTCTAGTTTACCTTTTATAATATCTTTTGGTTGATTACAAGCTATTGACACATGATTCCTCGAATAATTTTGATTCTGCCGCCTTATCCAATTTTTAATTGCCCAGAAATTTAGAACTGTTTTTATTTTACTAGGATTAACGCTTTCACAGTTATTCACCAATGCACTCTCATTTATTTCTTTTAGGTTAAATACTTTTTCATGTTCATCTAATATGGGTAATATGAAATTTTCAATTTTGGCGAATGATTCTAGAATTGACAATGAGCGATTAACATTATCATCTTGCTTTATAAATGCAGTAAGATCTTTAGTGTCTGCTAGTATTTTTTCCTCTCGAAGTAGCGTAATAATTTTTATTACTTCTTCCTTCACAATTCCTAAATGGTCAGAGATATAATCAATTCTCGCTTCTGCTACTTCATCATTTGAATGCTTTCTGCTTTTAGTGGAAAATAATTTTTTAATAATTCGAATTGCTCTGACTTTCTGTTGTTCATCAAATCTTGAAGATAAATTTATCTTTTCAATTGCTTGTTGGGCATTTTTCGATAAAATACTATTTGCAAAAATCCGTGGGACATTTTGCCTGCGTTTTAAATATCCTGCGTGCTCGAGTGCTGCAATGGCTGTTGTAACCCTAGTTTCTATTTCATACACATTATCATCCCAACCCGCTTTTCGTGCAATCTCCAGAGCGGAGTTCGATACAGAAGAACGAAACTTTGTAATATGTTTGATTGCCCTCCATATTTGTTGAATCTCTTTTACAGATAATTTTGTCTGATTCAGTAAAATAAAGTGTTTGTTAAGGTCTTCTTCACGAAATAATACGAAACAATCCGCTGAAATATTTTCATCGCGCCCTGCTCTACCGGCTTCTTGTACATAATTTTCTAAAGATTCAGAGATATCATAATGGATTACCATTCCAATATCTTTTTTATCTACTCCCATTCCAAAAGCAGATGTTGCTACCATAACTTGAAGATTACCCGAAACAAAATCATTTTGATTTTCGGTTTTTTCCTTAACATCCATCTTTCCATGATAAGATTTTGCATCAAACCCATCCTTACTTAATCGTTTAGCAAGGTCATATGCTTTTCTTGTTCTCGAAACATAAATAATTGTTGGACATTTTTTTGATTCTATTAGTCTTCTTGCATTATTGTATTTGTCTTCTTCATCTTTGCTATCATATACTTTGTAATGCAAATTTCTTCTTGAACTGCTTGCGCTAAATACTTCAAGTTGAAGAGATAACTTTTCTTTGAAATATTGACAAATATCAGCAATAACTTTTTGTTTTGCTGTTGCTGTAAAACAAGATACTGGAATTGAGTCTGAGAGGTTTTTCTTTTCTTGCAGTTGTTTTATAAAATCACCAATATATAAATAATCAACTCTAAAATCTTGCCCCCAAGCTGAGAAACAGTGTGCTTCATCAACTACAAAGCGAACTATATTTCTGCCTAACAATAGGCGTTCAATTGTTTTGGAGCGAAGAGATTCTGGAGATATATATAAAATAGATGCAGATCCATCTTCAACTCTTTCAAATGATTTACCTCGCTCTATTGGGTCGAGTAATCCATTAATAGTAACGGACTCAGTTATACCATTTTTCTCAAGATTATCAACCTGATCTTTCATTAGTGATTGCAAAGGTGAAATCACAACTGTCAACCCTTTTGTATTTCTACCAGCCATTAAAGCAGGAATTTGAAAAGTAAGGGATTTTCCTCCCCCCGTTGGAAAAACAGCAAGGAGGGATTTATTTCTAATTGCTGCATTCACAGCATTTTCTTGCAAAGGTTCGTCATTGAAAGTGCGGTATGAATCGAAACCAAAAAAACCTTTTAATCCAAGTTTTGCATCAAGTGCTTCATCACAATATTTGCACCCGACTAAACATGCTCTATTTCGAAGCAAGTACATTATTCTTTCTACTTCAGGATAATTCATCAAAACCCAAGGAGGCGTAATAGAGTATCGGTCTGTACTATTAATTAATGCCAAACAATATGCAAGTTCGATTGGGTGTTTCTTTATGAACGCTTCTATTGGAGCATTTGAGCAAAATTTATTTTGAAATTGTTCCTCAATCAGTTTTGTTAGTAAGACTTCTTTAGAATGTGCATATGAAATATATTTAAAAAAATACAAGAACTCTTCATGTCCTTTTAATAATAAATAGTAAATCAGTTTTATAGATTCACTCAGGTTATTAAAAGCAGTTATTTCATCATAAAATAAATCTTTTGCTTTTTGTGAATCATTTACCGGATTATTTAATTCATCTGTTTGAATTTTATCATCCTTGAGTAGGCGATGATAGGGCCTTGTAGGAAATAGTAAAGGAGATAAAAATAATGTATCTATATACTGGAAATGATTTTTCCCTTGAGACGAAAGATATTTTTGGATATATTTTAAATCATGTCTGATTATGTTATGTCCACAGATGAAGTCTGCATTGTACAAGAAGTCAGCAAGATCTTTTATCGAATTAGAATGAAAAATACTTCCATCACTTTTGATACTTCCAATGTCAAGAATTTTGTTGCTTTTTGGGTCTATTTCAGTGTCAATAAAGGTGATAGGCTTCATTATTATTAAAGTGAAAAAATATTAATTGAGATATGGGAAAACAACTCTTTTGGCAATTGATATGATGGTTTGTGAGTTGGCTTCTTTGATTGTTCCACAGGCCTAAATGGATTAGCAAAAACAGAATAAAGCAAACCAGTCAATTTTCTAATTGTATGTTTTAATTCTTGCTTCAATATTTTAAAGTTATGTTCTACTGTTTCTTTCTTCGCCTTATAGTTAACGGTTTGGCTATGATAAAAATGTAGTTTATCCCAACTGCATTTTTATCAATCTAATAAGTTTTTGATCTTATTGAAAGAACTATCAGCAAAACGAGAATTAACCTTGGTCATTTTCATTTAATTATGCAATAGCAGTATCTGGATATTTCGTAAGTCTGTACCATTTTCCAATAAATGATTTACAAATGAATTTCTGAGCATATGAGGTGTTACTTACTTTATCATTCTTGTCAAGGACCAAGTCTTATCAATCATTGCAGGGAATCTGCGACAGCGGTTCCAGAGATTATGAAGGTGCAAATAAAAATTGATCTGTGAGTTTTTATGTTAGTTCAATTGGCTATAATGTCGAGTATAAGAGTAATGGTGGGATTCTTACCTACATTTCTATCACCGGAGAAAAATTTATAATTTATACCAATATGTCAGCATACCTAAAATACCGCCTTGTCTACTTACCGATTGTTGTAAAGCGCGGTTTATTGTACTTCAGATTTAATGCTATCA
>CAYREN010000139.1:0-10868 GCA_964423255.1 uncultured Roseivirgaceae bacterium
AGATTTTCACAGTGCCCTGACAGAGGGTTCTGGTTGCTGAGTAGCTGGGCTTAAGAAGTTCTGCGTATTTTCTTAACTGGGAAGCAATGTCCCAATAAATGGATTATTAAGCACATATTCTTCAAACTCTTGTTTTAAAGTATCCAATCTATCATCGTAAGACCATTTCAGTATTTGGTTTGATTTGGCTAGTGGGAATTGAGACTCAACTGGCAAGCCCATTTCTGCTAAATATCTTGGTTGAGACGCCCAATAATTATCATTTAATTTCATATGATTAAGATAGGGAACATGGTTACTATACAGACATAGAACCATTGGGCCATTGGCAATACTCATATTCAAATAAGATGACTCATACAAAGCCATCCGCAACTCAAGGTTTAACGATGCTTCATCAAAAGTCAAATAACCGTCCAATCCCTCTTGCTCAGGGTTAAAAACAGAATAGGTATCTTTCAATAACAATGGTGTATATCCATTGGCTTTAAGATAGTCAGCAAACAATAACCATTGGTCAACAGAACTATTTCTATCTGAATAACCAGGAGACTGTCTAAGAGTTATTGTAACTATACAATTATTTAGAACATTATTTAGTTTCTTCCAGTCCCTAACAAGAGTTCTAGCTACTTCAGTTGAGAATATATTTGGTTTAAACCCTACCTGACGAATTGCAGTTGTTAAGGTTTTCACTGTATATGCAGATACAGGAACATCTAGTGAATAAAATGTCGGAAAACAATCTTGCTCACGAATAATATTTTCTATAAATCCATCTGGAAATGTTACGGTAACACCTGATACTGAGGTGATAAATTTAGTCAAAGGAAGAAGTATGTTAAAGATATTCCAATCCCATTTATTACCACTCTGAATATCCTTTACTATTACAATATATAATCTATCTTTTTTTGTTTCAACTCTCCTTATCTCGGCAAGCAACAAAAAGGTAAACATATCAAAAGAATAGGGTGACACTCGCAAATCGTAAAACGCATATAATATATTATTTTTATTCTCGCAAAAACTACTTCCGTTCAGTGAAGCTGAAATACATTCTTCAGTCTCATACAGCATCGACGGGTAAAACCAAATATCATAGTAATGTATATATCCCTGCCGCTGTAATTCTTTATGGATTTCAATTCTATAAGCTTCAGATCCAACAAGTATCATCTGGAATTTATTTTGTAATGCCAATATATTCTCTGATTTGAATACTGATTTTCCATATTTTGTACCTTCCAGATATGAATCAAAAAAACAATAGACCTCAATATCTGGACGCATTTTTTCGATATATTGAAAGAGTGATTTCCCATAATCACCAGTGCCATATATAGCGACTGACGAATCAATTGGTATATCATCAATACCATCCAAGAAATGAGGAACCATACACACACCCATATAAAAAACTTTTAACTATTTTAAAATTGTACAATAAAATATGATCTATAAAGAACTTACATAAAAGCCTATACCATCGTCCAGAGAAGTAAATTTAAAATCTGGAAAGCTTTCTTTTACTTTTGAAATATTAAATCTTAAATGTTCTACCCTTTTAGGCAAAGATACTTTTACTTCCTCAAACAATATCTCACCTCTCTGACATTTATTAACTATTTTTTTGGCAATATTGTGAATCGTTTGACTGTCTCCAGTTGCAATATTAAACACACCACTCATACTATTCTGAATTGTCATTGCAACCAATTCACTAACGTCCTTAACCCAAACAAAATCTCTCAAGTTTCCACCAGAACCAAATATTTTAATATTCCCTGTAGCAAGCAACGATTCTGTCATGGTATTAATAGTACTTTTCATAGAATCACCAGGCCCATAAACACCACTCAAACGAAATATAGTAAGAATGAAGTTCGACTGTTTTGCTCCGATTTTCAAGATTTGCTCAGATGCTAATTTCGAAACAGCATAATAATCAGCAGGATCAGGAAGCAAATACTCATCAATATAGCCATTACTACAATCAGCACCATACACGTCGATACTACTCATGAAAACCAAATGAGCTATGGGAAACTTCTCAATAATTTGGCACATATTTTGGGCCATTCTCGTATTGGCTTCAAATCCTGAGAATCCATTATTCACCAAACGGGTTACCCCTGAGACAAAAATAAAAATTGAGTCAGGACGCACATTACTTAACAGATCTAAACACTCATCGAGCTCAAGCAGATTACACTCCTGAGAGGAATAACCAAAAACCTCCCATAGACCTTTTCTTTTAAGGTCAACGACCAAGTGGTTCCCTACAAACCCACTGGCACCAAAAATATGAATCTGTCTTAACATTTAACACCAGGCCCGCACGCATGATTCGGAGCGAGCCAACCACAACGATTGCAGGCATTTACTGTTCTATTTTTTTCTATAATGTTGCGGAATTCAAGAAATCCAGCCCCTGACACAATTTCACTTAAACGCTGATCTTTAACATTTCCCATTTGAACAGAAAGACAGGGAAATACGTTGCCATCAGAATTAATGTGAATACTGGTTCCGGGGTAAGGACATACTTGAAATTTTTCTGAGTTGTGATTTTTCTGATTTAACAAATCAAGATTAGGTGTCTTATCAAGTTCTTGAAAATCAAACATCTTAGGATGTACAAAGACTTTTGAGTTATTTTTCAAGCTATATTTTTGAATAGATCCAAACTGCTCTACAACCTGATCAAAGTGTTTTAAAATAGGAGCATCGGTTTGAAGAAAAATATCTTTTAGGTTATGCGACGCATCAGAATGTTGAATAGACGAACCTTTCATAAATTGAAACACATGAGTATCAACACCAATTTCTTCTACCATGAAACGGTGAATCTTCAGAAGATCGGCAGAATTTTCATCAAGCACCATGGTCTTGACATCAAGGATACATGAAGAATTAAATTGTTTCTTTTTTGCCTGAAACAGTCGCAGCATTTTGACCAAATGCAGCCATTGTTTCTCGTGCAACCCTCTAACTTTATTGCCTATATCGTCAATCGAAATTGATAAAACCTTAAAAGATGGAAAGCTTAACAAAAAATCTACAAGTTCCTCATTTAGCAACACACCATTTGAAATAATATTACAATCAAATCGTACTGCGATTTGTTTAAATAGTTCTCGAAACCCCTTAAACAATAACGGTTCCCCACCGGTCAGAGTAATCCTACCGTAGTCAGGGATTTGATCCATCAGGTGAATCCAATCAGTCAAAACCATGGGATTTTTGACTGATTTTTTATATTGAAAACAAAACTTACACCGTAAGTTGCAACTATTCGTTAGGATAAACACATATCTAGCCGGCAGCATCATACCAGGTGAAGAACCTATCCTTTTCACCAGCATCTCAAATTTTTGATGAAACAAACTATCGTTACTCAATTTCCACCAACCTCCTAAACCAATGATTATAACTTGAATTCAGGCTCTTACCCCCCATGTTTTCACAATCATATTTGCTTCAAATTCATTTTGATCAAGAAAGGGATACATATCCTCAAGAGGAAGAGGTTCATATCCCCCATCTTCTTTTAACCTAAAACCTTGCCTTGGTATTACCTCCTGATTGGGAGAAATCATTACTTCACAAAGCACTGGACCTTTAACTTGCAAAACTTCTTGTATACTATAGATCATGTCCCCGGAAACAGATATTTGCATGGTTTCCATCCCATATGCGCCCGCCACTTTTTTATAATCAGGCAGACTAACCCCTCCCGTACTATCGGCACCAATATAATTTCCATCCAAAAATCCATCCTGAGTATTACGAATAGCCAAGTAACCATCATTATTCATAACAAATATCTTAATATTCAAATCGTGATGAATAATAGTTTGTAACTCTTGAATATTTAATTGCATGCTACCATCACCGCAAAGACAAATAACTCTCCCATCATGACGAGTAAAACTTACACCTATACTTTCAGGAAGACCTGTCCCCATCGCACATATCCCTGTTGACAGTAACAATCTTTGCCCTTTTTTGACTTTAAAAGATTGGAAAGTTATATAAACGTTTGTGCCACCACCATCAACTACAACTGTATCATTATCATCAAGCAAATCTGACAATGTATCTACAAATTGGTATTGATCTATGTATTTATCATTATCGTTTCTCTTTTTTTGGATATGATTATATGCTGTATAAGAAACACAGTAATCTAGCCAATCTCCACAACATAAAGGGGTTATTTTTTTTGATAATGCGCTTATTTCAAAAAGGAATTTTTTCGCATCACAACAAACGGGGTAATCAATTCGAATAGATTGATTACCAATCTCTTCTTTATCTATATTCACAACTATTATTGTGGCATCTCTAGCAAATGCATCAACATTTGTTCCAGTAAGAGGGATGCTCAGATGAGAGCCTATAACAAGTAGCAAGTCACAATTTTGAACCGCTAGATTCGCCCCTCTCTGTCCGGCAACACCCAAACGACCAACATTGAGCGGATGCTTATTATCAAATATATCACTTGCTCCCCATGTAGTAACAAATGGAACGCCAAGATCTTCAACAAAAGAAGTCATAAGCCCTTCAGCACGAGATAGGCTTACACCATATCCAACTAACAGCAAAGGCCTCTTAGCTTTGCCTAAAAGATCAATCGTTTTTTGACAACTCTCCTTGGGAGGGCCATTGAGGGAATCACCCGGACACTCTTTTTCAGGGTCATAACTCAACATCGAATCATGTTCAACAGAAACCCATTGAAAATCTACAGGGATATCTATCCAAACAGGTCCAGGGCGTTTACTATTTGAGAGATACAAAGCTTTTTCAAGTAAACACCTGATATCAGTGGGTGATTCCAGCATTGCAGCATAGTTAGTAATCGGTTTAACAATATCTACTATGTTCAACTCCTGAGCACCAACTTGACGTGTTTTCTTCCCATAGCTCACATGATCTTTTCTACTTTGCCCTGAAATAAAAAGACATGGTATTGAATCCTGCCAGGCTGAGGTAACACCAGTAATTGTATTTGTTCCACCAGGCCCAGTTGTTACGACTGCTGCCCCAGTTCTATTACCACCTCTTGCGTAACTTACCGCAGCTAGAGCAGCAGCTTGTTCATGATGGCAAAAGACTGGGTGCATTGATTCGTTCTTATCTGCGGAATCAAAAAAGTGGACTACTGCGCCACCTGTTAAACCAAAAATTGTATCAATATTATGAGCAACCAGGAATTCAATAACATAATCTGTAAGTTTCATGGCAACAATCAGGAAAGAAAATTATTATACATGTAGTGTTTCGCCTGACCAGCATCAACTAAAATGATGGATCCTTGACAGAACGTGGCTTTATCAGAACACAGAAGAACAGCCATTGGGCTAATTTCATCAGGTTTCCCAAATCGACCAGATGGACACCTCTCAGATAAGTATTTTTCCGCATGTTCGGGTCTTTCTTTTAATACATTGGCCCAATGACCATTTTCTGTTAACACAACGCCAGGCAACAATGCTGTCATTACAACATTGGATGTCTCAATAGCGAGTATGCGCCCCATGGAGCGGGTATATGACGTAATAGCAGCCTTGCTGGAGCCATATGGCACAGGCCCACTATTTTCAAGTCCTGCTCCAGCTGAAATATTTACGATTCTCCCCCAATCTTGCTCCTTCATATAAGGAATAAATTCATTATTAATCTCAACTGGAACTTCCAAATTAAGACGAAATATTTGGCGCCAATCAGCAATCGGACAATACGGATCATTTATAGAAAATGAACTCCCAGCATTATTCACAACAATATCCAAATCACCAAATTCCTTCTTTATAACATCAGCCAAGCGTTGTGGTTCACCATCACCAACAAGCTCTGTGATAATGCCATAGTGACCTTTTCGAATGTCCCGTAATTCTAGCAAAGTCTTTTCAAGGGCTTCACTATCTCTTGAGGTAATGACAACATCAGCTCCTTCACTTGCCAACTCTAAAGCTATCGCCCTGCCAATACCTGTAGCACCACCAGTCACCAGTGCTTTTTTCTTTGTAATACCAAGATCCATGATAATAACTCCTCAGATCGTTTTTAATGGAAATAGAATATGCTTAGGATTAATCTCAAATAACTTCTTCAAAATACATTTAACATTAATTTTTGAAGATATCGCAGTCAAAAGAATAACAGTTTCGCTAATATCATCAATCGTTTTTGGATCCTGAATTTGAACAGGGAGATTAAGGTAAAACTTTCCTGTTTTTGATGGATCATCATCCAATATCCCGACTAATTGTTTAAAATCATTCTCCAGATAATAACTGAGAACCGGCAGCATAAGTGCCGCACCATATCCATACATTATTTCACTTCCAAAATGGATCATTCTCCTGTTAGTAAGAGCCATTTCATCCTTAAACAAATGATAACAATTCAATATATAATCATTATTTATTGAATTATTACCAACAGAAACTGCTACGTTAGAAGAACCCTTCTTAAAGACAAACATCCCTACCCCCCAGTGATCATAATTAATTTTAAAATCAATTAAAGTACATCCAACTTGTTGAATAAGAAACTGAAACGATTGAATAGTAAAGTAATTCAAATGCTGATGAAACACTTGATCAAAGCGACAATCATGGAGTATCGTGTCTAGCAAAGGAATTTGTATAAAGACCAATGTATCATTAGAAATCTCTTCTACTATTTTTTCAACAAACTCTCTTGGCTTGCTCACATGCTCAAGAACATCTTTACAGAAAACGGCATCACTATTGGCACAAAAATCTACTGCCTCAAAGAAATCACCGATGGCAATTATATTATCATGACTAAACTCGTCCTCCCGACCTTTTAGAATTGGATCAATACCAATTAACTGTTCTGCATAATCAGTTAATTGAGAAAGCAAATACATATCATTACAACCAATGTCTACAATTGTCCCAAGAGGATTATTCCCCATAATTTCTTTTACGAAATTAATAAAATAATTATTTGTTTCTCTAGCACTTGCACTTTGAGAAGTTCTAAAATTATATGTGTCTGTATTGGAATATTGAAATTTCACATCAATAACATTCTCAAGTTGGCCATGATTGCAAACCGAGCAAAACTGAAATCCCTGGTCAACCCTCCCTAATCTTCTATCAGGCATATGTGAAACATAAACTTCTGTAATTGGAAAATTAGGCAGCTCGATCAAAGAGGTTGATAGCAGAGCCCCACAAACCACACATTGATTTCTTTTCTCGAATGGGATTGCTTTGTAAATATCTAGGTTCATAGGATCATACTGATTGTTTCAATAAGTTGAAGTCATTTACAGCACTTTTATACCCTGCAAGCACAACCTCACAATCTACGGAGAAGGTGATATATCGCACACCAAGGTTAACAGCTGACTGCAATTGATCTTTATTGGTTGCTATTGTTCCTGGGTATTTCCCCGCATCTACAATTTTTTCAACCAAATACCTGACTAACTCATCAACCCTCGGATCATCCACCAACCCAGGAATTCCCAAAGATTTAGACAAATCGTATTTTCCAATGAAAATAATATCAATTTCATTAACGGACAATATCTGGTCAATATTATCTACAGCTTCTTTACCTTCGATATGAATTGCAAACAAAACAGAACTTTTTACATTTTTTAGTGCAGATGAGTTGTCATGTGAATATCCCCCCGCTCTTGTAAATGGCGAGAAGCCCTTATTGCCGACAGGAGGATATTGGCAAAATTTTATAAGATCATTCACTTGAGATATATTTTCAATATTAGGAACTTGCAAACAATGGACTCCGATCTCAAGAGCACGAAGTATCTCTGCTGGAATAACTCCACCAATACGCATTACAGGAGACACGAAACGGCTCTCACAGGTAATGACTATCTGCTGAGCAGTCTCAAAACTGGTAGGGCCATGCTCAAAATCAACGATAAAAAAATCAATGCCACTTGAGCAGATCACGTCAGAAAGAATAGGAGAAGGGATAACAGACCAAGTACCTATTACCGTTTCACCACTCTCCAACTTTTCTCTTAAAAAATTTCGACGTAACACCTTATCCCCTTATTTCTTTTTACGTTCTAATAACTCCATTGCCACTTCAACAATTATATCCTCCTGCCCGCCAACCACTTTTTTTTTGCCAAGTTCGAAAAAAATATCACGATAATCCACATTATACTGTTTCGCTATTCTTTCAACATGCTTATCAAAACCGGAGAAAACACCGGCTAATCCACTGACTATATTCACATTTGAAATTGTTGGAATTCTCGGGATTACAGTATGTTCCATCATTTCAGCAATATCCAGAAGATTGTACAGGTCAATTCCGGTATTCACTCCTTTTTTTTCCAGAACAGCCACCAATACCTCCAACTGAGCATTTCCTGCCCCTGCGCCAAACCCTCTAATCGTACCATCAATAATATTTGCACCAGCGTCGAACGCCACAACCGAATTGGCGATAGCCATCCCTAAATTATTATGTGCATGAAAACCTATTGGAATTTTCAAAGAATCCGTGAGAGCCGTAATTTTTTCCATGACATCTGTGGGCAAAAAAACACCGGCTGAATCCATAATTACAATTGCACTGGCCCCATATGATTCCATTTTCAAAGCCTCTTTGACGAGACCCTTCGTTGAATTCATATGAGACATCATTAATGTACCGTAGGCAAGTTTATCCTTATTCCTTATAAACTCTATATGTTTTTGGGTAATGTCAGCTTCCGTACAATGCGATGCAATCCGGAAGATATCAACACCAATTTCAATAGCTCCAACAATGTCTTTATTAATTGTTGCAAAACCTGGCATACAATGCACAGCAAGTTTTTTATTTTTGATATTCTTTCGAGCACAGCAAAGCATGTCATGATCAGTGACTAAACTCTCTCCTATTTGTAGTGAAGATGCCCCTATACCGTTACCATGCCCAACTTCAATAACCGATACTCCAGACTGATCAGCAGCTTTGGCATAATTCGCAATCTGTATTAAACTCAGTTGATGGTGTACGGCATGATTCCCATCACGCAATGAACTATCCCAGATAATAACTTTTCTATTGTGATTGGGTTCTAAATTATTCATTATATTGTTGGGCGTTACGCTACATAACATGAGATATTTTTTCAGCAACGGCAATGGCGGCACAATTTATTATATCCATATTTCCAGCATATTTAGGGAGATAATCTCCCTTTCCTATAACTCTGACGATAACAACTATTCTGTTGCTCTCCCATACTGGATTTACCAGTAATTCATATCCTGGTACATACGATTTCACAACTCTAACTAAAGAAGGAATCGCTCTATTTAGTTTTTCGATATCAGCACCTTCAACTTTGGCAGATATTGTAGACTGCATATTAATAGGTGGATTTGATGGATTTAATATCAATATTGATTTTGCCGACTTACAACCAGTGAAAGACTTCAACCCAATCTCTGTTGTTTCTATATATTCATCAATATTAATTCTGGTAGCAGGACCTGCGCTCTTAGAAGCTATGCTGTTCACCACTTCAATATACTTCACACATGGAAAAATTTTACTAATTAAATATGCGATAGGAATAGAAGATTGCCCCCCACAGCTAACCATATTGATATTCTGATAATCAAGACATTCTTCAATATTAACGGCCGGTACAATCTGCTTACCAACATTGGATGGTGTTAAATCAACAAGTATTTTCTTTAGATCTTTTAGTATAGGCCAATGTTTTTTGTGTTGGTCTGCAGATGTTGCATCAAAAACCAGATCATATGACATATAATTGTCAATTAATCCACTTATTCCGTTAACAGATGTTTTTACTCCCAGAGATTTTGCTTTGAGTAGTCCGTTTGAATCCTTATTTCTCCCTACAAAAAGAGTACAATCTAAAAGCTTAGAACGAAGTACCTTAATTAATAAATCAGTACCAATATTACCTGTACCAATAATTGCAACTCGTAGTTTATTTTTCACGAAAGACATTGCTATTATGGGATGAACCAGAAGTAATCACCGCTGTAACCAGCTTCCTCAAAAAGCTTTCGCCACTCATCAACGTGAAGAATAGTTTTGGCAGTGAGGTTCCAGTCCAACATCCGCTCCCTCTCCTCATCATTGCGGTACGCATCCACCGTGAGAAAACTTCTTCCACGACTCACCCGCTCTATCTCCTGCAATGCTTTAAAACATTCGTTGGGTTCCAAATTATGGATGGTATTGATTGCTATCACAAGGTCAAAGGAATCGTCAGCAAAGGGAAGCTCCACAGCATTTGCCACCTGTAAATGGGCCTTCACCTCATCCATGGAATTTGCTATGGCATACTCAGATATATCTATCCCCTTCACCTCAATGCCTGGTATCAGTCGTATAAAGTCATAGAGCATAAATCCCTTGGCACACCCGATATCAAGAAGCCTAGAATCAGCACTGAGGGAAAAATGCTGCTGCATATCAGGAACAACAAGATCCCAAAAACGTTGCTGGTACTCAAATCCTCCATAGCCATACAGCCGATCACCATCAAAGAATTCCTCTCCAAACTTCCGTGCGACACTCTGCACTTCAGGGGTTTTGTCACTGCCCCTCCCCTTGGTATCCCTTGGTGTCTTAGGGTATCGTTGCAGGAGGTCTATTTCTTTTCCCATTATTCACAACTCCTCAATTTGGCGCAAACCAGCCATACACGCCTGAATTATTACTATAACTCTTTTCACCTACCGACAACGTCAAACCAGCCCCATAGGCGTTCCATGCCCTTAATCTTTATATCTTCAGATCATATAAAATTAATATGGGAAACAGGGTTTTTCAATTCTCGAAGATATCTGTTTACACCATCCATCCTG
>CAYREN010000140.1:0-10724 GCA_964423255.1 uncultured Roseivirgaceae bacterium
ATTATAGAATTCATGGCCCAATGTTGATAATTGAATATGACAACATTCAAAACCAGGCCAATCATGTGCACAGTGTAGTACGAGATCTTACTAATGATTTCGCGGAGGATTTATTGAAAGCACATTACCAAAAGGACCACCAATGAAATCCTTTTTTAACCCAATGACATTTAACTATAATGTCAATGAGATGTTAATATGGAAGTTGTATATGTTCAATAATATAAAATTGGTGTTTATCCAAAATTCTTTTTATTTTTTTCAATAAACACATTTAAATCGGTATTTAATCTTAGATATTGCATATTGATTGTATTAAATAAATCAAGTTATTAATTCTTTAATTTTTTAAAATATTAAAATGGAAATCTGCAAAATAAAGTTTTATGTGATATTCCTTTTTGCTTCCTTTTTGTTTCAATTTGGATTTGCCCAAAATGGAACCGTGCGAGTCTATGAGATTGAAGAAGAAATACTGGAACACAACCAGTTGCCATTAGATCCATACCCTCCTTTTGGTTTGCTAACCGGCTACATTACCTATCCTTTTCAATTTTATGGCAGTAAATATTTCCAGATTGATAAGAAGAAAATCAAAATTCTTATTGCTGAAAATGAATATTTGAAAATTGGTATGGCTCCGGAATATGGAGGGAGATTGTGGTTTATATATGATAAAATTAGAAAAAAAGAAGTCATCCATCGAAATTATAAGGAAGCTAAATTTTATAATTCTGGGATGGGCTACCAATATCTTGGAGGAGGTATGGAATTGAACATCCCGAATGCGCATTCTCAAACAAATGCCAGAAGTCGCACTTGCGTGATGAAAAAAAATGATGATGGCTCAGTTTCATTGATCATGAGCAATACAGAAAAAATTGGCAGACTTCATTGGAGTGTCACCTTTACACTTTCCCCAGGTGAGGCGCGCATAAAGCAGGATGTGCGTGTAGCAAATGAAACCCACCTTGAAGAAAGATATTTGTATTGGGCAAATTGTGGGATTCCGGTAAATGAAAATACTGAATTTATATATCCTGAAAATCAGGGTGCTTTGCATGGGGAATATGAGAATGAAATCTCATGGCCAATTTATGCGAATAAAGATATTTCCATTCTAAAAAATATTGATGAAGCCGTAGGCTTTTATATGCTGAATGCCCGTGAAGGATATATGGGTTACTACAATCACGATGAGAACTTTGGACTTGTTCATTATGCAGACGTAAATGATTTGCCAGGAAAAAAATATTGGAGCTGGGGTTGGCACATAACTGCCCTGGAAAAAAGATATACACATGCCGAGGATGTAAATTATGGAGAGATCCAGAGCGGACGAATCGTGATTCAGGAGAAGTTTGATCGAATTGCTCCGATGAGTTCGCTGGAGTTTACACATTATTGGTATCCTGTCGGTGCGATTGGGTCTTTCAATGGGGCATCAGAAAATGCAGCGATAAATTTCACAATTGACAAAAGTTCTTCTGAAGCTGCAATTGCTAACATAAAAATCAATGTCAATAAGAAGTATGAAAATCCCATATTAATACTAAAACAAAAAGGCGAAATAATAAAGAAAATAAAGTTGCCAGAACTTTCACCGGAAAAGCCTGTATTTCTATCGGAAGAGTTTGAATTGGGAGATATTAATTCTAAAGACATTTCTCTAATTCTATTGGATAATAGTGAAGAGATAATTTCTAATGTCCTCTCCTCAAATGAAAAACCAGAAAGGTACGATAGCTATTTTCATGCAAATAAAATTTCCGAACCAGGAAGGAAAGATTTTACTGCAGAAGGGATGTTTTCAAAAGCAGAGGTACTATTTAACGATTGGTTTTATCATCTTCCCGAAATAAAGGAAATACTGAATGAGGTTCTTTTAATTGATCCGGGTTTTTCCAGAGCACATACAGAATTAGGATTAATTGATCTCAGGGGAGGTAAATTAAAAGAGGCTCTGGGGCATTTTAACAAATCATTAAAAAGGATTCCCGATGACGGGCGCACCATGTATTATAAAGGGATTACACTTATGTACCTTGGAGATATTACAGAAGCAAAGTACATTTTGCGCCATTCCGGTCGCTTTGGTTATGATTATCCGGAAAGAATAGCTGAAGCAGAAATAGCTATTGTTAGCAATAATATGAGCGAGGCCAAATCGCAACTGGATAAAGCCACTTCCATAAATGGCACTATTCTTAAAGGGTATATTTTTAAGGCTCTGGTAGAAAACAGGCTTGGGAATAGCATTGAAGCTGAAAAGTCACTTGCTAAAGCTACTAATCTTGATATTGAAAATCCATTTGTATCCTGTACGGAGTACCTGATTAATAAATCAGATAAATCCTTAGCTAAAATAATTTCAAAGAAATACGAAAATTTCCCAGATGAGATACTCGAAGTTATTGCTACCTTTTATGGTGCTGGTTTTATTGATGAAGCTTTTCAAACAATGCTATTGATTCAAAAAACAAATAGCATGGTGGAATTATATAGGTCAGAATTGGAAAGCATTATCGATAAAAAAATCGCTTCACCTAAAAGTAAGTCTATTGCCATGGAATATGCTTGGAGATTGGAAGAGTATTTCATTCTTAAAAGAAAAATAATACAAAGCCCTAAAAACGCTGAGCTATATTTTCATCTTGGAAATTTCATGTATGCCCATGATTTCGAGATGGATGGAATTGCCAATTGGAAGAAGGCACACGAATTGGGGTACAAAGACAAGGTGATGTTGGTTTCCCTTTATAGGGCAAATAAAAAGCTTGGGAAAAATAATGTGGCCTACGAGTATTTGTCTGAGGCTTACAAATCGGATAATGATGACCCGTATATTTTTGAGTATTTCGTAGATGAGATGAATAAGCGGAAGGGAGTAGATAAAGCAATAGCATTGATGGAAGACCGATATGATGATTTTGAGCTTGTTTATTCCCTCAAAGCGAAATTAATGAATGCCTACATGAACAATGGCTATTATAATAAGTTGGAAGATTTATTGATAAAATCGGAACTGCATGACACACATCGCCTATCCTTTGGGGAATTCTGGAAAAATTTAAAAATGGTCGAAGGATATAATCTTCTTAAGGAAGAGAAATTTGCCAATGCCTTGTCCGTATTTATAAAATCAATAGATGTTCCCAATAACGTTGCACAGCACTATATGCCATCCTTTTCTTCACAGGCTAGAAGATTATTCTATATGGGATATTGTAATTTCAAATTAGGCAATCAGGGAGAAGCTGAATCATTGTGGAAAGAAGCATTAAAGCTGAAGCGAAATTCCAAGTTCCAGTATTCTTATAAATACAGTGATATGAAAACGATCTATTATCAGGCATTTTGCTTAAAGGGACTAGGCAGATATGACGAAGCTGAAAGATATATTTTGTTACTGGAGGGTTTTGCTAATTCGACTGGTCTAAAAGATATTGAAGATGTACAAAAAATGCTTTTAAGACTTTCTATTACTGGTTTGGAAGATATGAATAATTTTGAAAAATGGGATTCTGAATTAGGACTTATAAAGATTAATGCCAATTTTAATGCTCCGGAGGAATAGAGTTTAAATCCTGTGAACTACATATTTCATAACCCAATTACTTACTCATTAATTGGTTTCCCAATTGTGGCGAGGATTCCGCCATCTACATATAAAATATGACCATTTACAAAATTGGAGGCATTTGATGCAAGAAAGATGGCAGCACCTTTCAAGTCGTTGGGGTCTCCCCATTTAGCTGCAGGAGTTCTATTGACAATGAAGTCATTAAAAGGGTGACCATCAACACGTATTGGTTTCGTTTGTGATGTTGCAAAATATCCAGGGCCAATTCCATTGATTTGAATATTGTGCTTTGCCCATTCAGTAGCCATGTTTCGAGTTAGCATTTTCAGGCCACCTTTTGCTGCAGCATAAGCGCCAACAGTGTTTCTGCCCAACTCACTCATCATTGAGCAAATATTGATTATTTTTCCAGACCCTCTGTTTATCATGCCTTTTACTACATGCTTGGCCATGATAAATGGTGCCACAAGATCAATATTTAAAATTTCGGAAAAGTCTTCAACAGACATTTCTTCTAAAGGAATTCGCTTAATTATTCCAGCATTATTTACCAAAATATCAATCGGTCCAACTTCTTTTTCAATCCTTTTGATATTTGAGATCACTTGTTTTTCATCTGTAACATCAAATAAATAACCTGAAGCGTCAAGATTTTCAGAAGCATATTCTTGGATGGCAGCATCCATTGTTGATGAAGTGTGTCCATTAATCACCAATTTGGCACCTGCTTCTCCGAGACCTTTTGCCATTGCCATACCCAGTCCATGTGTCCCCCCGGTAATCAAAGCAACTTTCCCCTTGAGATCAAATAAATCTATAGACATATTTTTATTGGATTATTACTTTAAAATATCTATCACAGAATCCATATCAGTAAACTCCATATTTTCTCCACCCATGGCCCATACAAAACTATAGTTGCTTGTGCCTGCTCCAGAGTGTATCGACCAGTTTGGAGAAATTACAGCCTCATGATTCTTAACAAATATATGTCTTGTTTCTTGTGGCTGGCCCATTAGGTGACATACCTTTTGATTATCATTCAGATCGAAATAAAAATATACTTCCATTCGGCGATCATGTACATGTGGAGGAAAAGTATTCCAAATGCTACCTGTTTTTAGCTCTGTAAAACCCATAACCAGTTGGCAACTTTTTATACCATTTTGGTGAATGTATTGAAATATGGTTCGTTCATTGCAGGTTTCTGGAGTTCCAAGCTCAACAGGATTGGCTTCTGACTTTGAGGCTTTTTGAGTGGGATAAGATTTGTGTGCTGGCGTAGAATTTATATAGAATATTGCAGGATTATTTTCTGAGTCGCTTGAGAAAACTACTTGCTTATTCCCCATGCCAATGTATAAGCAATCTTTATTTTCAAGTTCTATTTTATCACCATCTATATTTATTGCACCAGGCCCACCAACATTAATTATCCCCATCTCTCTGCGATCCAGGAAATTTTCCTGCTTGGTAAAATCATGATAATTTGGCAGTTCCAATTCATTTTTTGTAGGCACAGCTCCCAAGGCAATCATTCGATCGTAGTGAGAATAAACTCCCTTAATATTGTCAGTTTCCATAAAATTTGAAATGAGGAAATTGGATCTCAAGTTTTCCGTATCAAAACTTTTTACTTCATTCGGACTACAGGCATATCTATTTTCTAATGACATACTAGTTGCATTTTAAGATGGAAATCAAGACAAAAGGAGACAGGCCAACTTTTTCACAAGGGAATAAACTGTTAAATATTGAGAATATAAAGATCAATTAATTCTTAGCTCAGGCACTAATTTTGCAT
Source organism: uncultured Roseivirgaceae bacterium (assembly GCA_964423255.1). GTDB lineage: Bacteria > Bacteroidota > Bacteroidia > Cytophagales > Cyclobacteriaceae > JAAUQL01. Next base: position 5,388 of record CAYREN010000140.1, read on the forward strand.
AAGAAATGCTTTTATGAAATCATTTAGATCTCCGTCCAACACATTTACAACATCAGAACGCTCCACACCAGTTCGGTTGTCTTTTACCAATTTATATGGGTGAAGAACGTAATTTCTAATTTGTGAGCCGAAGTCAATTTTCAATTTTGAGCTTTCAATTTTAGCTCGCTTCTCATTTTTCTTTTCTATTTCAATCTGGTAAAGTCTTGATTTTAATAAATTCATAGCTTTTTCTTTGTTCATAAGCTGCGATCTTTCTTGTTGACATTCTACGACGAGCCCTGAAGGTGCGTGCCTCAATCGAACTGCTGTTTCTACTTTGTTTACATTTTGACCTCCTGCACCTCCTGATCTGTAAGTTTCCCAAGTTATGTCAGCAGGATTAACTTCAATTTTAATGGAATCGTCAATTTGCGGATAGGCATATACCGATGCAAATGATGTATGCCTTCTTCCTCCAGAGTCAAATGGAGAGATTCTGACCAGCCTATGAACACCAATTTCTGACTTTAAGTAACCGTAAGCAAAATCTCCTGAAATTTCCAGCGTAACAGATTTTATTCCCGCCGTATCTCCTGGTTGGTAATTGAGTTGGCGAACAACCATATTATTTTTTTCTCCCCACATGGTGTACATCCTCAGTAGCATTTCTGCCCAATCCTGGCTTTCTGTTCCACCGGCTCCGGGATTTATTTCTAAAACAGCATTCAGTTGGTCTTCCTTGCTGCTAAGCATTTTTTTGAACTCTAAATCATCAAGAATAATCTTAACAGTTTCATATTCATTGTTGACTTCGTCTTCATTCACTTCACCTTCTGAGTAAAACTCATAAAGCGTTTCCAAATCTTCATATGCAGTATTTAATTTTGAAAAGCTGTTTGTCCAGGTTTTTTTGGACTTTGTGATTTTTAGTATTTTTTCAGCTTCTTTGGGGTTATCCCAAAAACCGGGTTGGGTAGTCAGGCCTTCCTCTTCCTTTATTTCAGCTACTTGATTATCGTAGTCAAAGATACCTCCTCAAGGCGCTAACACGAGCCTTCAAATCTTTCAATTGATCTGTTGTCATTTTTAATTAATTATAGATTTCGCAAGTCCAAAGATATTGAAATTAATAATTAAATCGTATCTCATATTTAATTTTTCAAGAATAATTATTGAAATCTTTTAACATCTGAAAGACACGTAAAACTAATTTCCTTGAATTTTGCTATTTACTTTCTTTTTTGTCTGATTTTTCTGAAGAATTATTCTCGTCTTTTATTGTGTCTTTCGACTCCTCGTTTTCCTTTTCTTCAAGGGTTTCAGGGGCAACATTAAATAAGATGTTGTACCAAACTACTAGCTTTTTAATGTCAGATACATATACTCGGTCCTTATCATAATCCGGAGCGATATGCTCTATAAAAGCTTTCAATTCTTCAGGGTCAGATTTGCCATCAACCCCAATATCATCACCAAACTCCTTTAAAATTTTTGAGAACATTTCTTGCAATGGGATTGTCTTATCATAATCAACCGTATAAATTGAAATTTCGTGCAAAAGCGAAACACGGTGATGAGGACCTGTAGCTAGTCTTGATTTTTTTTCGTCTAAACTTTCTAACACCAGACCTGTGCGGCTAGGTTTTACGACTTTAAATAATCCGGGTTTACCGGATACTGCAGCAATTTCTTTTAACTTCATATTTTATATTTTGATAGCAAATTTATGCAATTATATAATTGTTATTTCTGGTAATCAATAATGTTACTTTTTTAAATCAATTATTATTTCTTGTATGGATTTCAACAGATCCTTTTTCCCTGTTTGATCAATGGCCGAGCTTTCAAAAAGAACAGGCAGATCAATCCAATCAGCCTTAAGACGCTTCAGGTGTTTAGCTTTGATCGACTGAAACTTGGTTTTTGATTGCTTATCTGTTTTTGTGAAAACCATTATAAAAGGAATCCCTTGTTCTCCAAGCCATGTGATAAACTCATAATCAATATTTTGAGGTCCTAATCGTGAATCAATTAGCACAAATAGACATTCCAAGTTTTCTCTATTCAATAGATATTCCTCAATCATTTCTCCCCAATCTGCTTTTTTTTGCTTGCTTACTTTTGACCAACCATATCCTGGAAGATCAACTAAATACCATGTCTTGTCAATTTCGAAATGATTAATTAGTTGTGTTTTACCAGGTTTAGAGGATGTTTTCGCCAAATTTTTTCTCCCTGTCAGCATATTGATTAATGAAGACTTACCGACATTTGAGCGGCCAATGAAAGCAAATTCTACCTTACTTGGTTTAGGACATTGTTCCAGGGCACTACTGCTCTTTATAAATATTGATTCCTTGATATTCATATTTTGATAATGGCATCGAGTCAGATTATTTATGCAAATAAAGAGGAATTATTACATCATTTTATGCATAGAATAATAAATCTTCACAATTAATTTTAAATGATCAATCTATTGTTAAATACGCTATTTGCATTCATAGATTATAAAAAAGCTAAAATTCAATTTATCGTGATTTATAATAAGTTGTTAATTAATTTATTGCATATTGATCATTAAAGCAATAGACTAATTATATTACAACCATGTGTTATTCCATAAAATGGATTTTAATTTCAGTAGCCAATTTGTGTTATTTGAACTTAGAAACTACAACAATTTTAGTATATGCGGATATCCCGTAAAATTTACTTACTAGCACTATTTTCGATCATTTTTTTGAATGCCTTTGGGCAGGATGGAAATAAGGAAGCTGCCAAACAAATCGTCGAAATTGCAAACGAGGCGTATTTTAATTTGCGTGTAATTGTAATTGCTAATGAGCAGTATGTGCAAGCGGCAGAATTGGATTCTACAAATATAGAAGCAAATTATATGGCCGGTAGAACCTTTCTTGAAACAGATTCCAAATCCGAGGCTTCAATTTATTTGTTAAGGGTATTTGACATTGATCCTAACTACAAATTTAATATTCTCTATTTAATTGGCCAGGCATTTCAATATGGAATGGATTTTGAAAAGGCGCTATCATATTACAATAAATACATCGTTACCTTGAGCAAGAATACAAGAAGAAGTGGAGAAGATTTTTCTTCTCTTGAAGATACCAATCGAAGAATTTATGAATGCAAAAATGGTATTGAGTTTGTCAATGCCCCAAGGGACTATCTCATCAAAAATATGGGACCGGAGATTAATTCAGAATGGGATGATTTTGCACCGGTGATTACAGCAGACGAATCGTTTTTGGCCTTTACTACAAGGCGGCAAGATGGTAACACTAATGAAGATGTATTTGAAGATATGTTGTTTTACGAGGATGTATTTTATTCTACACGAAAAGCTGGTAAATGGCAAGTAGCAAAAAATATTGGTCCTCCTGTTAATATCATTTATCATTCTTCCAATTTGGCAATTAGCGCAGACGGATCACAACTTTATTTATATAAAAGTCAAAATGGTGGAGATATTTTTCTTTCTGAAAAAAATCCCAATGGAACGTGGTCGGAACCAGAGGCATTAAATGAAAACATCAATAGTTCATTTTCTGAAAATTCAGTATCTATTTCTCCAGACGGGAATACCCTTTATTTTTCCAGCGATCGACCAATTTCTGAAGAAAAGACAGATCTTGATATATTTTATTCTAAAAAAGATAGAAAGGGAGATTGGGGCATCGCCAAGAATATTGGTAGTGTAATCAATACAGAGTTTGATGAAGATGGAGCTTTTATCGATTACGATGGGAAAACATTATATTTTTCCAGTAAAGGGCACAAAGGGATGGGTGGTTATGACATTTATAAAACTTTATATGATGAGACCACAAAAGAGTGGTCTGAGCCAATTAATCTTGGCTATCCTATGAATTCACCAGACAATGATATTTATTTTGTTAGTACCGGAGATGGGAAACGAGGATATTATGCTTCTGCAAAAGCTGGTGGCATGGGATTTACAGATATTTATCATATTAGGCTTGCTGATATGGATGCTCCACCAAAGAAAGTGGAAGTAAAAAAAGTTGAAAAAACGGAACCTGTGTTAGCACCGGTAATTGAAAAACCTAAACCTGTTATTCTTGTAATGAAAATTGTAGATAAGAATACAAAATCAACATTAACGGCAAACATTTCAATAAGCTCGCAAAGCAGCGCTGAATCAATACCGGTTGATGTCAAAAGAATTGGTAATGGTCTTTATCAAGCTCAATTTTCAAATAATTCAAAGGTTCAATATAACATTAGCGTTCAGAGTATTGGGTATATGTACAAAAATTTATCTGTGTCAATACCATCAATGACGACCAGAGATAATAGGATAGCAAAACAAATAACATTGGATAAAATCAAGGTGGGTTATAGTCAGGTAATAAGAAATATATATTTTGACTTTGGAACTGCCCGCTTGAAAGCCACATCAAATCAGGAACTTAACAAGCTTTTGAAAGTCCTTCAAGAAAATCCAAGATACATTATTGAAATATCCGGTCATACAGATAATGTAGGAAGTAAAGATTTTAATAAATTATTATCGAAAAGAAGAGCCCAGGCAATAGTAAACTATATGATTAAAAATGGCCAAAGCGAAGGTAGGTTCTTAGTAGAAGGATATGGCGAAGATAGACCAATGGCCAGCAATGATGACGAAGAATTTGGAAGAGAACTTAACCGTAGAGTTGAGTTTAAGGTACTCCAGTTCAAGCAATAGTCAATTCCATTTTATTATTTCCTTGATAATATTTGCTTTTAATTGCATTTGGGTTAAGTATATTTGCGCTCTCTTTGCAAGTATCAAATTAGATTATTTATGAGTACAGATATAAAACCCTATGAGACAAATGACCTTGGCAAGAAAGAACAGGTTGCTCTGATGTTTGATAATATTAGTGGAAATTATGACTTGTTAAATCACCTTCTTAGTCTTGGAATTGATATTCAATGGAGAAAGAAAGCAATTGATTTGCTTAAACCAAGTAACCCAAAAGTCATTTTGGATGTTGCCACTGGAACTGCCGATTTTGCGATACAATCTCTAGCTCTAAATCCAGAAACAGTTATTGGTATTGATATTTCAGAAGGCATGTTGGAGATTGGAAGGGAAAAAATAAAAAAGAAAAGCCTCGATCATATTATTACCTTGGAGCAGGGAGATTCTGAGAATTTGCGATTTGAAGATAATAATTTTGACACTGTAATCGTTGCATTTGGGGTAAGGAATTTTGAAAATCTCGAAAATGGATTGGCAAGTATGTTCAGAGTTTTGAAAAAAAATGGGAAAGTAATTATCCTTGAATTTTCTAAACCTACTTCTTTCCCATTCAAGCAGAT
>CAYREN010000141.1:0-10641 GCA_964423255.1 uncultured Roseivirgaceae bacterium
ATAAATCAGATTTATCTCCCGGGTTATAAACTGCCAAATGCGGATAAACTCCACTTATTTTTAGTTGTTGGTTCGTATCCTGGGCTTGGGAAATAACTATGTTTCCTATCAGGAAAAATGATACAAGTAAATGCTTTAATGTCATTTTTTCTATTTTATAATTTTCCTTCTTTTTCTAATTCTTCTTTTATTTTTAAATACATTTCCAGCTTTTCCTCAGAAAATTTTATCTGTCCATTAGCCCGATAGTCAACAAAATGATTTTGCATTTCCGGAGAACCGGGCTTCAAACACCTATCGTCTATTTGCTCCATCCAACCTTCAAGGGTCATTTTTAGTTCTTTCATGATATTGCTGTATTGTTCGTTTTTTGAAAGATTATTTATTTCAAAAGGATCTTTTTCCAAATCGTAAAGTTCAAAAAAGGGGAGTGGGGAAACCAACGTTTTTTCTTTTTCAATAAGCTTGTTATGGGTATTTAAAATGTTAATGACGCTATAGGCAGGCAAGCGTGCCTTGCGGTACTCGGTTGAATTTTCAAGTATAGATAAGCCGTTGTTATAATTTATAATAAGTTTATGTTTTCCATCAGTTACCGCCCTTGATTTCAGAAAAACTCCTCCGATACGATCGGCAGAAGCAAAAATGTATTTTCTTTGTTTTTCCAGGTTTTTACCAAGAAATATTTGCCCTTGCATGTATTCTGGCTTTTTTATTCCTGCCAGGGATAGTGTCGTCGCTGAAATATCAATTGCTGAAACCAATTTGCTGTTAGCCACCCCTGATTTATAACCCTGAAGGTCAATTAATTCATTTGCATAAACAACCAGAGGAATTTTTGTCCCGCTATCATACAACCAGTATTTGCCCCTGAGCATTGGTCTTCCATGGTCTGAAAAGACAAAAATGATTGTATTCTCCAGTAACTTTTTCTCCTTTAATTCCTCTAAAAGCTTACCGACAAATTGATCGAACAATTGTATATTTTCAAGGTAAAGTGCCCAGTCTTTTCTCAATACATCAACATTGGGATAGTAGGGTGGCAACACCACCGAATCGGGGTTCACAGGATTTGACTTATCTGGATAAAAAATACGATGCGAAAAAGGTGTGCCTATTTTAGCGAAAAAGGGTTTGGTTGCGTCTAACTCATCCCATTTTTTTAAATCAAAGGATTTGCCTTCAAATTTGAACATATAATCATCCTTGCCCTGACCTAATGTCTGGTATCCATTTTCTTTTAATATCTGAGAGATAATTTTTATACTATCAGGTAGTTGAGGCATTAAATCATCAGAATACCTCATATGACATGCTCCTATTGATGTCTGGTACATTCCGGTTGCCAAAGCTGTTCTCGAAGGAGAACAGACGCCTGCTGTAGTATAGGCATTAGTAAATCGCACTCCACTTTCTGCAAGTTTGTCGATATTGGGTGTCTTTACCAGGTTATTGCCATAGCAACCCAAATCCTGTGACATATCTTCGGCAATGATCCAGATAATATTTGGCCTTGCATTATTTTGGGCAAAAAGACTACCCGAGGCAAACAATAGGAAACTAAAATAAAATACTATTCTTTTCATCTGTTTATAATTTTAAAGTTTCTATTTACCGGGGCCTATAATCATGCCCTTGTGTGTCTTTAATTTGCTCCGGCCATGCCGGTTTCATCTGTTTATATTTTGAAATTTTGCGTTCTACAGGAGCTCATAATCATGCCCTTGTGTGTCTTTATAATGCTCCGGCCATGCCGGTTTCATTTTATCAATTTATGTAATACTTTTTCATCCTAACATGTTATTTATATTAAGACTTGGTTTTATGGTATTAAATCATCCAAAAGTTTACCTTGATCTTAGTTAATTGATTACAGTTTTTTCTAAATTTTCACTTCCTTCAATTCATAGTTTTTTCATCCACATAAGGTAATGATTCAAAATCCGGTACATCAACAAGATATATATTGCAATAACCCGAAATATCAGAAGTATATATCACCTTGTTCCCTTCCGCATTGAAACGAGGATGAGGATGGGAATGCTGGGTTTTAAGGCTGGATTTATGCTCACATAAAATCCGAGGGCCATCATAGGTACTACCGGTCCATTTCCAAAGCCTTATAACGTCGCCCCCATCGCCAACAATTAGATTATTATCGTTGGAATGAATATGACCAGTGTGTTTCGAAAAATCTGTTTCCTCCTGACCTGTGTTATCATATCGGATATGTCCAAGAAAAGCACTTCCATCTTTTCTAGTACCATGATATCCAATAGTTTCACCGTCGGCATACCAGTATTCGTGCCCTACTCTTTCTCCTTCATGAGATTTTGGTCGTATTTTCCAGACTTCTTTTGTTTCCACATTCAGTCCCCAGATTCTGTTATCCACTTTTTCCCATGGACCTTCATGACAAAATGTGATTAAATCGCTCCGTGCCGGGGAGGTGTTCACATGGCTAATCCAGTATTTTTCTTCAAATACCACTTCATTACCTGAACCATCCGTTGCTACCTTGATTATTTTACTTAGCGGTTTTGCCTCCCAAGTTTCTGCAAATCCAACATATCCCCGCAATATGTCCACTTCAAACAAATCGGATAAATCTTCTGAAACGCTGAAATAGACATATTTTCCATCAGCCGAACAGCTTGTCATGGAATTTTTCCATCCAGGCTCCAGCCCAAAAATAGCTGATGATTGGCGGGAATTCAGATCTAAGGAGATGAGTTTCATATCGTACCAAAAGTAAACCTCATCTTTTGCAGGATTTTTAAAGGCGCTAAAAAATTCTAACTCATTTGGCAAAGGAACAGGGTCAAGGTCGGTTAATTGTTGAATGGTATAGTCATTTAGGTCAATAGCAAATAAATTGGTCCTGTTGTTTCGGTCAGATGAAAACAGTAATTTTTGTCCGTTGTCAAACCATCCGGGGTTGGTGAAATAAAAATGATGGCTATTCCCTTTGTAATTGGTGAGTTGCCGGATTGAAGCTCCAGTCTTGCTATCAGTGATTTCTTTTGATTCAGGCTGATAATAAAAATTCTCATCGGCCTCTGTTTTTTGATAACAGGATGTACATAAAACAATTAATAAGAAAGCTATATAGGTTTTCATAAATTAATAAATTTGAGTGATCTGAAAATTACAATCATTTTTTTTAACAATACTCCGAGTCAATTGATACAATATTGTGCGTTATTATTTATATTCATCATGCTTGATTTCAGTAGCAAAAAACATTTACCCTTTATCATCAGGAAACATCTTTAGCCAACGTCTGGCATTTTTAGCATAAATTTTATCTAACACCTCTCGCGGAAGCTGTAGGCCTTTAAATTCACCTGATAAAAGTTCACTTGTCATTACGTTGTCGGTAGCTAAATATTCCCAATCACGAAGCCATATTCTATGCATTTCACTCTGTAAATCAGCCACATTTCTATCTCCTCCGTCAGCCATATCCGTAGCATAGAGTACACGATCCTGATATTTTATATAAAACTGTCTTACTTTCTCTCTATCTTCCTGTGACTGGTAAAATAACTGTCCAATTCTGGCTGCCATATCAACTGACATATTTGGAAATTTATCCAGTCGTTTTGCCAATTCATCAACACTCCACTCGAGGCTACCCATGTGAGCTCCTATAAATGTCAAATCCGGATTTTTCTCCAACCTTCTATCTCTTGCGGCAATCTGATCTTCATAAGACGGTAATTCTGGATGCAAGTACATATGATATTGTGGGTGTTCCTCGAAATACTTCTTGTCATTATTTGTTGTCATTTCTTCTAGAGGTAACCAACAGTTTTTCGGTTCGCCAAGATGTCCTATTACTGAAATTTTCTTCCTGGTTAGCATGTTGAAGATTGTATCTAGCTTAGGATTATCTATCATTACCAACTCCCCATCTTTGTCTTTAAAAACCATTCCTATATTTTTCCAGAATTTTACAGCAACTGCACCTTCGTCAATACCCCTACTTAGCCAGTCCAGTGTGTTTTTTACCCAGTTTGGGTCGTCCCATTCTTTAATTGAAAAGGAAGTTGCAAACTCAAAATCTTTGGGATGCCTCGTTTTTTGATCAAGACAATATCCGTAGCGTTCTTCAATATATTCTGGCCCCCTTGACAGATCGACGACAATATTGAGCAGTCTGAAATTGTCTTTTCTAGCCTGTTCTACAAATGCATTCCTGTTGGTTTTTACGTGAATATGAACATCAATTTTATCCACTTTTCCATAGTCACTGAGTGAATAATATTTGCTATCCTTTGTACAGGGAAAAAATGCAAGTAAAGGTATGAGTAGAATGAGGGTTTTCATAATGTGCTTGTTTAATTTCAAAAAAGATATTTTCATAAAAAAACATTTAAATATTGTGAGGTAAAATTCATTTAACAGTTATAGTTATTTCCCGATTTGCATTCAAGGATACTTTTTCTTTCTTTTTATTTACATTGACTGTATAGGGTGATAAATAAGTTTTTTTATCCCCATCTGCTATATATTCAATCATCTCGGCTTGCACAGAACCACTGCTATTTGTCATCAGGTTCAATACCTCTTCCATATTTTTATCCAGGATCATTACTTCCTTGCCGCTTATTCCTTTACCTTTTTTATCGATCACATTTACCTTCATTGTCCAGTAAACAGAGTGAGTATGATGCTGGGCGGTGGCGTCTATACCAAAATCCAATCCTTCAAAATCATTGGAGCGAAATTCAACATCCTTCGCCAGGCAATCTGTTCTTTCACTCCACCCCATACGCACTGCTTGAAAATCTGTTACTGTAGCAAGTGATCTAACAATTTTATTTCCTGCTATTACGGTTCCTGTTGCACTTCCATAACCACTGGCTACCCAAATAGGGGTTACGTTGGTAGTTATGCGATTATCATTAAATTGACCGCCTTTGGAATTTCCGATATAAAAAGCATAAGCTTCTGCATCAGAATCAGGATTTTCTTGTTTGATAAATATTTCATTCCCGAATACAAAATTCTCCCCTGCACTGGTACTGTAGAAAAAGGCGGAAACCATGGGAATATATCCCGGGTATTGTTCGAATTTTTTTCCACTGATATAAAATTTATTATTGTATATCCTGTTCCCGAAGCATCCCCTGGCTGATCCCGGCTTCGAACCATAGTCTGCAACCCGTATGGCGTTTGTACTGTAATGTTCATGATATTCGCAACTTGGTGGTGCCGCTTTTATTTTAAAAATATTATTGAATATCTCAATATGCTTATGCCGGAAAATTTCCAGGCCAGAACCAATCTCCGGTTCGAACCGGTTTTCAAATATCATCGAACTGTCTCCCATAGCCATAACACTGTAATGGTTGGTAACTGTCTGACGGTTACCAAAATAATTGTGATGTATGGTCGAATGTTTCCCCTTAAACACCAGGCAACCCTGCCCTCCATAAAACTCTGAGAAAGAAACTTGCGAAGCCTTCAGGCCATGTAAATCCACAGCGTAAAACTCTGAACCATGCCTGTTGATGATAAAAGGGTTTTGGATCTCAAACCTGCAATTGGTAATGGTGGCTTGAGGAACATCAACAGCAACGGTATTGATACCCGAAGTAATGATTTTCACATTATCCAGGATGATTCTTACGTCACTGGCTGTGGATTGAATCCCCCATGATAAAACTCCAATGCTGCCGTTTTTTATTACGCCATTTTTTATAATTACCGTACCCACTCCATCCACCATAGGAATGCCATCGACCGGCTTTCTAGTTGAAACATCACTAGTATAGTCAAAAAAAGCGCTGTGATTCCTGTTGTATAAATGATCGTTGTGTCCCATAGGGTGTGTATCTTCGATGATTCCGATTCCAACATCCATGGCTGGACGGATGTCAATCTGATCCACGAGACAATCATTCTCTGCTTTCACCCGGATGCGGTATTTTCCAGCAGGGAGATTATTCAGATGGGCAACGATAAAACCACCTCCCAGACGGGCAGACCGATTTTCGACCGGACAACTGACCATTGTTGTATCGCCATAACTTGTAATACACCTCACCTCGTTTCCAAATTCATCATCAACATAAATACTTATTCTCATATCATTGTTTACATCCCCACCCATATCATGATAATAATGCCCTGTAATGCCACACATGGCATAGTATGAACGCTCAGGTACAGGAAGGTAAATATATTCTGAAGCGATTATATCGCCTGCCTTTAATCGTAGAAGCTTATCTCCGATAAATTCATGAACATCTTCTGTATTTTCTATTTTTGCCCCCGGGGCTTTTGATAAATCCCATCCCTTCAATCCATCTTCAAAGCCGTAATTGGGAATATGTTCATAATTCCCATCTGCGTACGTAATGGTATAGCCATTAAGATCAAGTGTGATGTCTTTACCCAGAAAAATAGTGCTTTTTTCAGAAGTGATATTTTGAGTCAACATGTATGTTGTCCCTTCCTTTCCATAATATCCCGGTTGACTTATAGGCACAACATTTTCTGATAATGCTTTGTGATTATATTGTGAAAATTGACCATAAGTATCAGATACAATCACAAATATTTGTGAAACAAGAAAGTATGATATAAATGCTAATCGATTTTTCATGAGATTAATGCTGGCGATACTAAGATTAAGTTTTTCATGGGTTATTGAAATTATTTATACTTTATAGACATTTTCAAGTACTTTAAGATCTATGCAAAAAAACAATAAACTAACTCTGTTTGATAGTGGTATCTGATTCTTCATCATTTTTCGATTCCTAATTGAGGTGGATAGAGATAGCCCATTGAAGCATCGGCCGCTCCCAAACGGTATTGTCTGTTTTGCATTAAGCAAACTTTTTTAATAGATGTTGGAACATTGGTAGAATAGATTCGCAATTCTCCAGGGAGACTTGTAATTATTTCTTCCCGCCAATCACCGATAATGTCTGCAACCATTAGCACCTTTCCTTCAATTTGGAGCAGTGTATCACCTTTATATTTGAAAAGTTGGTTTTTAAAATTAATCTCTTTCAGTTCATCGGCATCCCACCAGACTGCTCTTGGTGCAAGACCCCAAAGATTTTTATCAGATAACCTTTCACCATTAGCAGCATACAGAAAAAACTTATCTCCTCCTTTTGCTTCCCCGGCATAACATTCTATTCCTTCGTGATTAGGATCTATATCACCTATCATTCCCTGTGAATGTACATGATATGTCTTTTCACCGTACCCCCAAATGATTTCACCTGTTTTGGCATCAACCAGACACGCGCCATTTTTTGCTGAACGTGATTCAATTCCATAAAAAATTTCCATTCCTGAGCGTGTTGGATCTATATCGGCAATATAGCCTACATCATTATGTCCAAGCCCCGTGTGCCAAAGTGGTATGCCATTGTCATCCAGGGCGGCAGTGCCGAATACAATTTCATCTTTGCCATCGGCATCAATGTCTGCGCTCATTATGCCATGTTGACCCTGACCTCTGTATTTTTTATATTCCCCTGAGCTTTCCCAATACCAGATTTTATTTAAATCTTTATCCAGTGCCAGAGTTTTAATAATTGTGTAAGTTCCGCGTTGTTGAATCAGAGAAGGATTTTTACCATCCAGATAAGCTACGGTTAGAAAGTTCCTGCTCCAGTAATTATATGATTCAAACCCTTCTTTTGAAATCCAATCGGTTCTCTTTTCAACCTCACCTGTTAGTCCGTTTATTTTTACGAGATATTCCGGCCCATCAATTACATGCCCATCCATTTGCCTTGGATCTTTCTCTCCGGCCTTGGCAAATACTTCAGCTTTACCATCACCATCAATGTCATAAACCATATAAGGGGCGTACCATGTTCCTGTTTCAATAGCCCATCCCATATTGTACCTCCACAAAAATTTTCCATTTGAAGAATATGCATCCAGTTTATAAGGCTCGGGGCTGGCTTTCCAATAACCAGGACGATGATATGGATCAACATTAAAATCGGGGTGCTGGAGAATAAAATCATACGCACCATCTCCGTCCAGATCTCCAATACCTAATCGCTTCAAAGTTACATCATTATCCAATTTTATCGAGTACCAGGGCTGGTTTCCGCTACGTAAAAAAACATAACCTTCACCATTTGTATCCTGTTCTTTACCTTTAATTATTTTTTTAATTGAATAGAGATAAGCTCTACCGGAATGGCAAGTAGAATCAACATAATTGGTTGATCCGGCAATGGGAATCGAGTTGATTTTTACAATATTATTCACAATTATATCCTTCCTGTAAACATTGAATGTAATATTTTCAGGATCACTTTTAAGTAGCCTCCAACCCACATAAGTTGTATTTTCTTTAACAGAAAGAGCAACTACCCCTCGGTCTAAATTTTCAGTTAGCTGAGCGTTTGCTATATTCCCAAAAAGAAATACTGAAAGGATAAAAAGGGGATTTCCTATGGTCATGATTTGTATGTTTGTTAAATTCTCGTGTCTCAAATTATATTTAATATTCTAATTGAAATGACTCCCTGTACGTTCTCAATTTTTCCAGATAACCTTCCATGTCTAGCAACTGCTCATCATAAATCAAATAACTCATGTCAGCAGTACGATTCGCAAAGTGCCGGGAACGATCCATTTTATAGAAGTACTTCTTTTCTGGTGTTGACATGCCTTTAGGAAGTCTTGTCTTCTCCCAAATGGCAACCAATTCGTTGTAAACATTTTCCCTTCTCGCCAGACTGCTTTCAATAAGCTGTTCGGCCTTTATTAAGCTGTTATATGCAGCTTGTCTATCAGAAAAGGCGTTTCTGTGAGCTTCGGTTATGGTTCGTTCCAGATTTGAAAGATCCTGATAAGTATGGCATGTGTGATCAATCAATTCTGCAATAGATTTGTACAGTTCAAAATCATATTTATGATCCGCAGCCAGTTTTTTATTGGTCTCAATTATTTGGAGAGCCCGTGCCATCTTCTTACTCTGCTTTCCGGAACGACTAAGAATGTCACTATATTCTTTGTTCCAGTACTGGTCGTACTCAATATATTGTCCTCTGGGCAAATCGGGTAAATGTGTTTTACCAATTATTCCATGATGCCATACGTTTCGCTCAAATGTTGCCGCATAGTATAAGGCTCCTTCATTCAACAATCCATAAAGTTCCTTCATATTTACTACTTCATCACCATAGTAATTTGCAAAGAAGGAATCCTCAAATTCCTCTAGATTTGGTACTCCACCATTCCAAGAATATTGAGCCGATGTAGCAAAACTTAGCATCCACATCTGGTTGTGTAGCCCCGAATCATCCCAAGAGGTATTGATCATACCATCAAATACTTGTGATTCAGCGCCTGCTGAAAGTAAATCATACGAGTTTTTTAAGCTCCCTGCTACCTTATTACCTCTGCGAATTCTAAATTGGTATGGTAGAAATAATGGCTCCAATCCAGGGTTTGGATCATACATATATACCTCAAACCCCATTGACTTTGCTTCTTTCACATATCTATAATCTGGAGTCATAAAACTATAGCTCTCAGTTAGCACCAAGTCTGTATCCGGCTTCATCCCTTTAATCGGAGATCTGTTTTTCTCCCAACCCATGGGCCTTTCCCATAACATTACTTTCCTGGACTTTTTAATATGTTTGGCTGCCTTGCTGGCAAAAGTGTGATACAGGCCACTATTACCAATTTCCTCTGCTTTTGCCCTGCATTTATCACATTGCCCCAATTCGTAGGTCTCATCAGAACCGATATGAATATATCTTGATCCAGGAGTTGCTTCCATTGCTTCATCCCAAAGATCAAATAGCAGATCATAAGAGTCATCTTCTAAGGGGCAAAATTCCCAATCAGAATTGTCCACTTCCCTTAGATTTTTGTATTTCAGCCATTTCAAAATAAAGCTTACATGCCCAAGCCCCTGAACTAATGGAACCAGTTCTACATGATATTCCTTTGCATACCTAGTGAATTCCTGCATCTCCTCCATCGTAAAAGCTCCAGGGGCTCCTATCTCAGAATGGCTTTTATATTCAAATTTATCCTCCCATTCCCATACCAACATGTTGATCTTGTACCTTGCCAGATCCCTAATAAAACTCTTTACATAGCTACCCTTATCCTGGTGATGCTTTGTATCGTAGTGAGCAGCTCTGATCTCAACATCCGGCCAGTCTGATATTTCCATTCCAGGAATAATAACTTCTCCTCGTGTTTTCTTCAATATTTGAAAAATAGTTTGAATTCCATAAAACAAGCCATCTTCGCCCTTTGCGGTAATATTCAAAACATTGGTATCTGTTGTCAACTTGTAACCCTGATCTCTCATAGATTTTGGAGAATCTTTTCTATTTAGAATTACATTACAACCTCCCTGATCTTCACCAATTACAGCCTTAATACCCCATTCTTCTTCAAATGCATTCTTTAGCAAATTGGCTGTTTGCCGATCTACTTTGGTTGAGTTCTTGTCCAGTACAATATTTACTGGACTCCTAAGAATAAAATCATTCCCCCCAATTTCAACTTTTTGTGGATAGGGAATAACATGGAGACCCAGAGTTGAAAGTTCTGAAGCTATAATTCCGGAGGAAAATAAATTTCCTATAGTGAATATTATTACTATTAAATAGTTTGATAGAATGT